>JAOTZF010000045.1 GCA_029861485.1 Thermoleophilia bacterium
GATGGGGTTGACGTGGCCCCAATAGTCCTCGGGCTGCGGGTGCACCTGTGGGTCGCCGTAGACCTCGCTGGTCGAGGCCAGCAACAACGCTGCCCGCTTGGCCTTGGCGAAGCCGAGAGCGTTGTGGGTGCCATAAGAGCCCACCTTCAGGGTCTGGAGCGGGATCCTGAGGTAGTCGATCGGGCTCGCCGGAGATGCGAAGTGAAAGACGAAGTCGACCGGGTCGGCAAGCCCGAGGTGCTCGATCATGTCGTGCTGAACGAACTCGAACGAGCGGTCCGTGATATGCGCGATGTTCTCGAGCGAGCCGGTCTCGAGGTTGTCCACGCAGAAGACCTTGTGGCCGGCCGCGATCAGGCGGTCGCACAGGTGCGAGCCGAGGAACCCGGCGCCGCCGGTCACGAGCGAAGTCGGCATCGGGCGCGATCTTAGCCTGGTGAGGCCGCAACCCATGAGTTCCGCCACGCCCGGAACCGTGCGTCCCACAGGGTGCGAGGCGGCCCGTCGGCGGAGCCCGGGGCGTGAATTCATGCATACACCAGGAAAAGCCGATAGCTCACTCTGAACGCTCGGTTAGTAGCGTGATCCGCACGCGTTCAGCGACCCTCGCCCACGATGCTTGCTCCTTATCCAGATCCGCCCGTCGACCGCTGGGAAGCCGAAGAGGCCATCCGGGCGGCCACCATCACGGCCGAGGGCCTCGACTCCGAGAGCTTCGAGGACGATGTGCTGCCCAGGCTTCGCCGTCTGACGCGGCGTCAGCGGGAGGTCGTCTTCAGCTTTCTCGACCGCACCCTGCCGAGCGACACCCGATGAGCGTCACCGCCGCTAGGACAGCGGCTCGAGCGACGTCAGGGTCTGATCGGCCTCGAAGTTGAGATCGACCGGGCCGTCGAGGTCCGATTCGATCACGTAGCGGACTGTCAGGCCGGTGTCCGGCGAGTAGTAGAACTGCTCCCGCCGGGAGCCGCTGTACTCACCCTGTACGTCCTGCGTCGACTCGACGACCACGACATCGACCGGCGCGCCTGCGACGGTGACGATGTCCTCGCGAGTAACCTCGCTCGCGATCCGAATCGCCAAACCGCCGGAGTCATAATCGCCCCGCCAGGTGTCGCCGACCGCCGGATCGAACGGTAGGCGAAGGGGCGCCGGCGTCCAGTCCCGTGGTCGCGTGGTGGAGATCCCGGTCGCACCAACTCTGGTTTGTCCCCACGTGGCTGACGCGCCTCGACCGGCGAGCCGGTATCGCACCCACTCGAAGTGATCGCCGGAGTACCGGATCTCGGTCTCGTAGCCGATGTCGGTGTGCCGCACGATCATCGGAGCGCGGTCGGGTAGGTCGCGGGTCACCGAAACCGGCCCTCGGCTGAGTCTCTCCCTGCCGGTGACCGCGTACTCGTAGACGCCCTGGAGCGGGAGCCCCGGCTCGGGGTTGCGAGCGACTCGCTCCTCCGCGGCGAGATCGTCGATGGCGCCGGAGATGCTCGACGCCGAGCTGCTCGATGCGAGGAAGAGGAACAGCGCGACGGCGGCGATGAGCACGATGATCACGGCGCCCGCGCCGATGAAGATCCCTTTGCGCGTCATGGGGGCAGCCGGGAGTCTCCCATGTCGCGCTGGCGGCTGCTCGTCACCTTCTGCCCATGAGGTGACCTGAGAGACTCTCCTCGTTACTCCATCGAAGGGGTCCGGTGTCCGATCGCTCATGGGTCCTGGCCCAGGCGGCGGTGCTGCTGGCAGCGCTGCTCTACGTGCCTTTGATGGGCGCGATCATCGAATGGCCGCTCGAGCGTCCGAGCCTCGCCTCCGTCGTGGTGGGGCTCATCGTGATCGGCGCCGGCTTCGCGCTGGAGCGCCACGTCGCCCGCCTGCTCGGGGCGGCCCTCACCCCGAAGCCGACCCCGGCGCCCGGTGGCACGCTGGTTCAGAGCGGTGCCTTCGGCTGGGTCCGCCATCCCATGTACCTGGGGGTCGCGATCATCGCCCTGGGCTGGTGGCTGATCTGGCCGACGCCGCCCGGCTTCGCGGCCGTCGTCGGCGTGATCGTGTTCTTCGACGCGAAGGCCGAGCGGGAGGAGCAGCTGCTGCGCGAGGCGTACCCGGACTACCCGCAGTACGCCGCCCGCGTGCGGCACCGGGTCATTCCGGGGCTGGTCTAGCCAGCGCCTGCTCGTACGCCGCGCGGGTATCGAGGTCGGCGGGCGACCTGCCCTCGATGGTGACCTCGGCGATGTTCTCCGCGCTCATCAACGTACGCGCTCCTTGGTCGCCGCGTAACTCCATCACTTGAGGCCATATCTCCCGCCGCAGCGCGATGGGGTGTCCGAATCCATCGGAGTACCTGGCCCGGACGATAGGGGCGGGGCTCGTCTCGGCGGCCTCGGCGATGCGCTGAACCGCCGAGGCCCTCATCTCGGGCTGATCACCGAGCAGGACGATTGCCACGTCCACGTGCTTCAAGGCGGCGATCCCGGCGCGCAGAGAACCGGCCTGGCCCGCCGCGAACTCTGGGTTCTCCACGATCAGGGCCCCGGACGGGGCGCTGATCGTGGCACGATGAGCGGCCGCCTCGCGACCAACGACGACCACGAGCTCCTCAGGTTGGACCTGGGTCGCGGCGTCGATGACGTGCTGCAGCACCGGTTTGCCCCGCAGCGGCAACAGGAGCTTCGGTGCGCCCATACGGCGAGAGGCTCCGGCGCCGAGGATCACGATGCCGATCATCCCGCGGCAACCAGGACGGTTGCGGTCGCCTTCCACACCGCAGTCACCGGTCCGCCGACCCTCAGGTCGAGACGCCGTGCTGACACGGTGGTGATCTCGGCGATGAGCGCCTCCGGAACCCGAAGGCCGACCCGGGTGCGGGGGCCAAGCGTCGCGACACCGGTGACCGTGGCCGCAACGGCGTTGAGGGCGGACCCGCCGGGACCCTCGCGCGCCAATGCGATGTCCGCCGGGAAGATCGACGCCACCACCTCCCCCGCCCCTGGGTCGGCGCTCACCAGCTCGGTACCGCTCGACAGGCGCACGGCGGTGAGGCCGTCCGGCCGTCGGGCTGCATGGCCAGTGACGGTGTTGGCACCGACCAACGATGCGACGAATCGCGACGCCGGTGAGGCGCCCAGCTCATACGGGGTGCCGCGCTGAACGATCCGTCCCTGTTCCATCACGGCGACCTCGTCGGCCAGGTCGACCGCGTCAGCGAAGTCATGGGTCACGAGCAAGGTCGGCCCGGATACGGCGTCGACAGCGGTTCCGAGCTCGTCGATGGCCGTGCGCCGGCTGGCTGCGTCGAGTCCGCCGAGTGGCTCGTCGAGCAGCAGCACCTGCGGATCACGGCCGAGCGCTCGTGCCAGCGCCACACGTCGCCGCTCGCCCCCCGAAAGCCGGTCCGCGCGTCGTGCCGACAGGGCGCCGGTGCCGAATCGCTCCAACAGCTCCATGGCGCGGGCCCGTCGCTGGCGGCGAGAGCCGGGTACGCCCCATGCCACGTTCTCGAGCGCGCTGAGATGGGGGAACAGGGCGAGGTCCTGGAACAGATACCCCACTCGTCGAGTCTGGGGCGGTCGGTTGATTCCGCGGTCGGTGTCGAGCCACGCCTCGCCGTCGTTCACCACCGCTCCGGAGGCAGCCCGGCGCAGCCCGGCGATCATCTCGAGCACGCTGCTCTTGCCGGCTCCCGAGGGCCCGACCACGGCAACCACGCCGTGGTCGACGCGCTCGTCAATCCGCAGCGCGAACGCCGGCAGCGGCGTATCCAGGCGCACGCTGAGGCCCAATGCCGCCTCCAAGGAGCTTGACGGTGAGAAGGAGTGCCCCGCTGACGGCCACCAGCAACGCGCCGAGGCCGAGAGCGGCGGTGAAGTCCGTCGTAAAGGTCTCGAAGATCGCGAGTGGCAGCGTCTGGGTGACCCCCTGCAGTGAGCCCGCGAACATCAGTGTGGCGCCGAACTCCCCCAGCGAACGGCCGAGCGCGAGGGTGGCTCCGGCGCCCAGGCCGGGAGTCGCAAGCGGCAGGGCCGCGCGAGTGAACCACCGGAACTCGGTGGCCCCGAGGGTGTGGGATGCCTGTCGCAGCCGTGGGTCCACGGCGGCGAACGCGGCCTGCGCCTGCCGCACGTGGAGCGGCGCGGAGACGAACACCATCGCGAGCACGACCGCGGTGCTCGTCAGGGGAATGCTGAGTCCGAGGCTGCTGAGCGGCTCGCCGAGGGCGCCTCGAGGGCCGAACGCTGCGAGCAAACCGATCCCGGCGACCGCGGGAGGCAGCACGATCGGCAGCTCGATCGCGGTAATGACCAGCTCACGCCCGGGGAAGTTCCGCGTCGCGAGCAAATACGCGGCGGGCGTGCCGACGGTCAGGATGATCGCCATTGCGATGGCCGCGGAGCGCAGTGAGACCTCTAGGGCGTCGCGGGCCTCGGGCCTGGCGAGGCTCCCGATCAGCTCGCCCGGTCCAGCTTGCGTGAAGATGGCCACCACCGGCAGCAACAAGAACAGCAGTGTTGCCGAGAGCGCAACGACGAGGGCCGTGGCGAAGGCGGCCTCCCGGTAGCGGCTCACGGCGCCGTGAAGCCACGGTTCCCGAAGAACCGCCGACCCGAGTCGCCGGTCAACTCGTCCATCACCTCGCCCGCGTCGAGCGAGGGGCGCGGGTCGGTCACCAGCGCCGCCGCGTAGCGGATCGCGGGTTGGTCCTCGGGCGCGAAGGGGACCACCAGTACCGCGCTGCCGAGCCCCGCGGCGTCGGTGCGATACATCACCCCGGCGTCGACCGCGCCCTGGCTGACCTTCCCGACGATGCCGCGCGCGTCGAGCTCGTTCGTGCGCACGTTCTCCATGGCGCGAATCGCGAAGGCGTCCCCCACCAGGCTCAGGGCAATGCGCGCGTATGCCCCTACGGGTACGTGGGGATTCCCGATCGCGAGTCGGACCCCGGGATCGTCCAGGTCGTCGATTGCCTCCACGGGAGAATCGTGCGGTGCGGCGACGACCAACGTGTTGCCGGCGATTGACACCGGTGGCGCGGTGAGTCCCTCGCCATGAAGCGCTTCAGCGAGCTCCACGGAGGCGCTCACGAAGACGTCGATCCCGACGCCCTGGCGGATCTTGGCCGCTATGGCGTCCGACCCGGCGAACTCCACCTGGACGTCGGTTTCCGGATGTCGCAGCTCGTACTCCTCGGCGAACGCCGAGAGCGGCTCGGCGAGTGAGGCCGCTCCACCCACCACGACCGGGCCGCGCCCGGCCCCGTCGCTGGCGCCGCAGCCGGCTGACACCAGCGACAACCCGAGCAGCACGGCGCCCGCGAGCCACCTCATCGGTTCCGCTCGACCATCACATCGGTCGCTTTCACCACGGCGCTCGCGGAGACTCCCGGCGCCAAGCCGAGTTCATCGACCGCGTCACGGGTGACGGCGGCGACCATCCGATGCGGGCCGGCCTCGATTTCAACCAGCGCCATCACGCCCTCGATCTCCACCGAGCGCACCGTTCCCTCGAGTCGGTTGCGCGCCGAGAGTGAGCGCCCTGTCCCGCTCCGTCGGGGCGCGGAGCTCAGCCGTGCCACCTCATCGCGCGGAACCCGCCGCCGATTTCGCTCGTCGCGAACCGTTCGCAGCTTTCCCGCGCGGTCCCAACGCCGCAGCGTGTCGACGCTGACTCCGAGCGCTCTGGCGGCCTCCCCCAAGGGAATCGTCGTGCTCATGCCTATGCATTACATATGCACGAGGCGCATCTGTCCATCGTTAGGCATCGGTGAGCCCCGACGCGCGTCCAGGGCGGCTCTTCTAGCGTTTCCCCCATGAGGTGGCTGATGGGATTCCTGCTGGCTGCACTGCTGGCCGTCGGCCTCGCGTCGTGCAGCGATGGCGAAGCGTCGGTCGAGTCGAGCGAGGCGACCGTCGTGCCCTCGGTTGCGGGCGTTGCCGGACCGGATGCCGTCGCCGCGCTGTGCGAGCAGGGGTTCGCGGTAGCGATAACCCAGATTCACGACCCGACCCTCGATCGGTCCTCGACGGCTGGCGGGACCATGCCCGGTGCGGGAGAGCTCGGCAAGATCGGCCAGCCGGTCGGACTGACCGTCATCACGCGTTCAGAGCGAGAGCTGAATCTCGCAGCCCCCGAGGGGTGCGACGCCTCCATCGTCTCCTTTGAGGAGAGCGGGATCGCCGGCGGTAGCTACTCCGCCCGGTAGGTCAGCCCCCGATTTGGCTCATCGGCCGCCCGGAATAGCGCCAGGCCGGGTCGTGCATACCGTGGCCGCGCCCTTTGCGGCCAACGGCGTCGCCCGCTATCGCGCGGAGCCGGTCCGGGCTTGCACCGTCCCTCAGCGGCGTGCGCAGATCGGTCTCCCATTCGGCGAAAAGACACGTGCGCAGCTGGCCGTCGGCGGTCAGGCGGAGTCGATCGCACGCCGCGCAGAACGGTTCGGTCACCGAGGAGACGAACTGCATCTCGCCTTCGCCGTCGGCGAACCGCCACGTGGTTCCGGGCGCAGAGGGGCGGTCGCGCTCCTGTGGCACCAGCGGCCAGCGCTCGGCGATCATCTCGCGCAATTCCTCGCCGGAGAGCACGAGGCCGTGGGTCCATTCTCGTGGCGCGTCAAGCGGCATGACCTCGATGAAGCGCACCACGTACGGCTTTTGCCGGGCGAGCTCCGCCAAGGGCAGCACGTCGGGCTCGCTGACGCCCCGCAGGGCGACCGCGTTGACCTTGATCGGCCTCAGGTGGTCGTAGCGCTCACAGGCCTCGAGACCCGCAAGAGCCCGGTCCAGATCGCGTCGCCTCGTGATCGCCCCGAAGCGGTCGGGATCCAAGCTGTCGATGCTGACGTTGACTCTGTCGAGCCCGGCCTCCACCAGGCCGCGGAGCTGGTCGGCCAGCAGCACTCCGTTTGTCGTCATGGATATCTCCTCGATGCCGGGCACGCGCCGAAGGCGGGCCACGAGCTCCGCCAGTCGGGGTCTGACGAGCGGCTCTCCACCGGTGAGGCGCAGCTCTGCAACCCCGCTGGCCGCGAGGACGTTCACGAGCTCGACGAGCTCGTCGTCGCTCAGCACGTCGTCCGACGACAGCCAGTCGAGCCCCTCCGCCGGCATGCAGTAACGGCAGCGCAGGTTGCAGCGATCGGTCACCGACAGCCGCAGGGCGCGATGAACCCGCCCGAAGCTGTCGACGAGCGGAGCGGTCATGGGTCGAGTCCGCACCGGCACGCCGAGGTCGCGCCCGCGCCGCCGGTGCGGCTCATCGAGCTCAGCCCGCCAACGCGGCTTCGACCGCGCGGCGCACGATCACCGGCGCCAGGTGCCTGCGATAGTCGGCGCTGGCGAAGGTGTCGTCTGGCGGTTCGGTGCCGTCAGCGGCGCTCGCGGCGGCGGAGGCGATCGCGCCGTGTGACGCTCCCATCAGTGCCGCCTCGACGGCGCTCGCCCTGACCGGCGTCTCGGCCATGTTGGTGAGGGCGATCTTCGCGGTGTCGATGCTGCCGTTGCTCGACGAGACCACCGCAGCAGCTCCAACGATCGCCCAATCCTGGGATCGCTGATGGAACTTGAGATACGCACCGCCATGGCCGTCGTGCTTTGGCACACGGATCTGCGTGAGGATCTCGTCGTCCGCCAAGGCGGACTCGAAGAAGCCCTGGAAGAACTCACCGATCGGGATCGTCCGCTCCCCATTCGGACCGGTGGCGACGAGCTCGGCGTCCAGGGCCAGGAGCACGGTCGGCAGATCCGAGGCCGGATCGGCGTGGGCCACGGATCCGCCGATCGTGCCGCAGTGGCGAACCTGTGCATCGCCGATCTGCGCTGCCGCGTCAGCCAGCACGCCGCAGTGCTGCTGGATGAGCGCGTCACCCGCGACATCGGCGTGGCAGGTCAGCGCGCCGATGGCGAGCGCGTCCCCATCGCCGGAGACACCCTTCAGGTCGTCCAACCGGCCGATGTCGATCAGCATCGCCGGAGCGGCGAGGCGGAGCTTCATCAGCGGCAGCAGTGAGTGCCCCCCCGCCAGCAGCTTGGCGTCGGCGTGCTGGCCGAGCAACGAGACGGCGTGGTCGACCGACTCGGCGACCTCATAGTCGAATTGGGCGGGGATCATTGGCCTGCCTCCTGAATCGCGCGCCAGACGCTCTCTGGCGTTGCCGGTCTTTCGACGTGTGTAACCCCCAACGGCGCCAGGGCGTCGATGATTCCGTTGATCACCGCAGGCGGTGAGGCGATCGTGCCCGCCTCGCCGACCCCTTTCACGCCGAGCGGGTTCGTCGGGCTCGGCGCGTTCTCATTGTGATGCACCTCGAAGCTCGGCAGCTCCGCTGCGGACGGCACGAGGTAGTTGGTGAAGTTGCCGGTGAGCAGGTTGCCCTCGTCGTCGTACTGGGCGCCCTCGAATATCGCCTCCGCGATTCCTTGGGTCACACCGCCGTGGATTTGCCCCTCGACGACGTCAGGGTTCACCACTGTTCCGCAGTCGTCTACCGTGACGTAGCGGAGGATTTCCACCGCCCCGGTTTCGGTATCGACCTCGACGACGCAGGCGTGCGCCCCACCCGGCCAACTGAAGTTGGGCGGGTCGTAGGTGTAGGTCGCCTCGAGGCCCGGCTCCATGTCATCGGGCAAGTTGTGCGCCGTCCAGGCCGCGAATGCTGCCTCCTTGACGTGCATCGTCTTGTCGGTGCCGGCGACCGTGAAGGTCCCCCCGTCGTACTCAAGGTCCTCCTCGGAGCATTCGAGCGCGTGGGCGACGATGCTCCGCGCCTTGGCGACGATCTTCTCGCCTGCGTTGTGCATCGCCAGCGCGCCGACGGCGAGGCTGCGGCTGCCGTAGGTGTCCATCCCGAATGGAACCAACTGGGTGTCACCGGCGACCACCTCGATGTCGTCGATATCGACGCCGAGCTGATCGGCCAGAATCTGGCTGAAGGTCGTATCGTGGCTCTGGCCGTGGGCCGTGACCCCGATCATCACCTGCACGGTGCCGGTGGGAAGTACCTTGATGGTGGCCGACTCCCACAGGCCGCAGACGAGCTTCAGCGCGCCTGCCACGCGGGAAGGGGCGAGGCCGCACATCTCGATCCAGGTCGAGAATCCGATCCCGAGCTGCTTGGCGGATCCGCTCGCCCGGCGCTCGGCCTGCTCGGCTCGAAAGTCCTCGTATCCGACGTGGCCCAGGAGCATGTCGAGCGAGCCCTCGTAGTCGCCGGAGTCGGCGATCAGTCCGGACACGATCGTGTGATTCGGGAAGGAATCCGTCTTGATCATGTTCATCCGCCGGACCTCGGCGGGGTCCTTGTCGACGGCTCGCGCCAGCGCGTCCATGGCGCGCTCGATCGCGTAGGTCGCCTCCGGGCGTCCCGCGCCGCGATACGCATCGGTCGGGGTGCTGTTGGTGTAGACGTCGATGATCTCGACGTTGTACGCGTCGGCCTCGTAGCACCCGGCGTACAACCACGCGCCGAGCAACGGGATCCCCGGCGAGAGCAGCAACGGGTACGCGCCCATCGAGCAGGTCAGCTTCACGCGTACGGCGCGCAACGTGCCATCGGCGTCGGCCGCCAGCTCGACGTCCTGCCACATGTCCCGCCCGTGGTGGGCGGACAGGTGCTCGTCGCTGCGCTCGGCGGTCCATCTGACGTTCCGACCCAGCCGCCGCGCGAGCACCAGCATGGTGGCGTCCTCGGGATACACCTGGAGCTTGCTGCCGAAGCCGCCGCCGACCGAGGGCGCGATGACGCGCAGCTTGGCCTCCGGCACACCCGTCATGAGGGTCAGCACCGTGCGAACGATGTGCGGGATCTGGGTCGCCGAGGTCATCACGAACTCACCGGATGACGGCCGGGGCTCGATCAGGATGCTGCGCGGCTCCATCGCGCTCGGGATCGCGCGCTGCAGGCGGTAGCGCTCCTTCACCACCACGTCGGCGCTTTCGAAGATGGGGTCGGGATCTCCGCGTGGCGGCACCGGGGAGTGCTCCCGCGTCGACCAGCGACAGCAGAGGTTGTTGGGAATGTCCTCGTGCAGCTGGGGCGCGCCGTCCTCCAGGGCCTC
>JAOTZF010000216.1 GCA_029861485.1 Thermoleophilia bacterium
CCGGTCACGACTCTGCCACCCCTGGCCCGGCGAGCCATCGGTCGATCTCTGCGCTGATGATCGGGCTCGGCGTCCACGCCCAACCCGGCGGCATCGATACTCGCAGGGCCGGGCCTCGCGGTCCCGGCCCTGCGAGTAGTGGTCCCGACTAGGCCTTGCTGAGCTCGGCTGCCTGCTCGCTCGTGAGCGGGCGCCGGATCAGGTCGTCCCCGCTGACGCCGGAGGCATCCACGAAGGCGTCGAGCGTGTCCGTCTCGCCCACTAGGACGAGCATTGAGGCATCCGGCGCCAGCGCCGCCTTTAGTTCCTCCACGGTGAGCTTGAACGCGCTCTCGCCCGAGGCACCGATGCCGGCCCCCGTCACAGCGCCGATGCCGCCCCACAGAAGCAGCCCGAAGGGGCCGCCGATCGCGCCGATGAAGAGCCCGGTGAGGCCGCCGATCGCGGCGCCCTTGCCGGCCTTGTCCTTGTCGACGTCCGGGTTCTTCGCCTTGACCGAGTAGCGGCCGTCGCGATCGTGCTCGACGACCCCGACCTCCGCGAGCCACGCGTCATCGCGCGAGACGCGCATATCGCTGAGTGCACGCTCGGCGGCATGCGCTCCGTCATATCGAGTGGCGGCCATCTCAAGCATCTGGGATCTCCTATGAGGCGCTGGGTTTCTGGCGGCGAACGGCGCGGCTCCCTGACCCGGGCCAGCGGCCGATCGCGCCGCTACTAGACCATGGCCCGGGCCGTGCCGCTATCCACTATCGGTCCTCTCGGGCACGCCGTCTGGAGACCGTCGTAGACGGGGAACCCGCCGCCGCGATGTGGCTCCGCGAGAGCACATCTTCGTCGTGGTCGCGCGAATGCGCGGACGCTGATGCGGAGCGCAGCGCGCGCGGATACGCGACCCGTGGAGACTCGGAGCCGGGGGTCGCACCGGGGAGGTGGCGGCCCGGCGCACATCCCGGTGCAAGAGCCGGCGGTCAGGCCTCCCCGACCCCCAGATCCTCGGCCGTGAGCCCGTGAGCCTCCATGAACGCCGTCATCCAATCGCGGTTGGCGTCGTCGACGTCGAGCCGCCCGTCGAGGGTGAAGCGCGTGTACTCGGACTTGCGCGAGCGGTCCGGCGCCAGGTGCTCACCCGGGCCCTCCACGTCCCAGTCGCTGTCCGGCGAGACCGCCATGCGCTCGGTTACTGCGTCGCGAGTGACATTCCAGGTCATCAGGTCGGTTGCCATCGAGAGCGGGCCGTCGTAGGTCTCGCGAATCCCGTCGTAGATGTCATACCGCGTATCGGCGTCGTTGAAGAAGTGGTACGCGACGGCCCGTCGCGGCTTGACCATGCTCATGATCTGGCCGAACGACTGCGCCGAGGTGTGAAAGAGCAGGTTGATCCGCAACGCCAGCTCGGGCGGCTGGTTGTACTTGCTCATCATCTGCTCGGAGGTCATGAAGCACTCGTGGGTGCAGAGGTCGGCACCCGCCGCGAACTCCGGGTACCACTTGTTCGGGGCCGTGTCGCCACCGATCACGATCCTGTAGCCGTTCCACTCCAAGCCGTAGCTGATCGGACCGTCGCCGGCGTGGATGCATGGCCACGTGCGAATCGTGACGCCGTTCTCGTCGTAGACGACCTCGTTGATCCCCTTGTAGTCGAACTCGTGGACGGTGATCTCGCCCGGAGTCGGGTTGATCGTCACCGCGCGGGTCATGTAGTCCCAGTTGTAGGCCTTCAGCAGGTGCTCGACGGCGTAGGCCGTGCCCATGTCCTCACGAGCGCCGCTCGGGCCCCAGACCTCGAGCGGAGCCGTGCGGCCTGCGGTCCAGCCCCCCGCCCACAAGGACGGCAGGTCGCCCCAATGGTCGGTGTGGAGGTGCGTCAGGAAGACCTTGGTGAGGAAGTTGGCCGGGATCATCAGCGACTGGATGTTGGCCATCGAGCCGCTGCCGATGGCGAAGATGAACTTGTCGCCGTTGCCGAGCTCGACCAGGAAGGAACAGGCGGCCTGAGACCGACGCGCCGTCGGCATCCCGGTGCCGCAGGCGATCACGCGGACCTCGTCCTCGCCCAGTTCCTCAGTTCCCGGGTAGTAGACGAAACGGTCGGGCGCCGTGCCCGTTGGTGAGGTGATCCGTCCGCCTGCCATGGTGTTCTCCTTCGTCGTCAGCGTGCCGAGCGCATGATCGGTGTGCGCTCCAGAGGATCAGGGCGCAGAGCCGTACGCCCACATATTGCCCACACGAGACCGCTCCGGCTAGCCGTTTTCCGCCGGCCGCGCGTCGACAACCACCTACGATCGCAGCGTCACCGAGGGCAGCTCGCCGAAGAGCTCGCGGTAGTCGCGGGAAAATCGACCGAAATGCCAGAAGCCGAACTCAACCGCGACCTCGCTTACCGTGGTGGTGGCGGGGGACGATTCCACGAGCACGGCGCGCGCAGCGTTGAGCGCGCGCAACGTCAAGAAGCGCTTGGGCGAACAGTAAACGACATCGCGAAACGCTCGGCGCAGCCGGGTCTCCGAGGCGCCGATGGCCCGGCACACCGCGGAGACGCTGACCCCACGCCATCGCTGCTCCTCTCCGAAGCTGTCGGCATCGGCCATGACGGAAAAGCTCCGAGCGCGGCTCTGGTCGCGGCCCGCTTGCGGCTCTTGCTCGCCGTCAAGGCCGAGGGCGACGAACTCGGCAACCTC
>JAOTZF010000217.1 GCA_029861485.1 Thermoleophilia bacterium
ATGCCGGCCATGCAGTCGACGTACCGTCGCCCGGCGCTGTCGAAAAGATGCGCGCCCTCGCCGCGTACGAAGTGCACGGGCTGGCGGCCGTAGGTGGGCATGATGGCCGCCGCCTCCCGGGCGGCAAGTCGCTCGTCCAATGCGGGCGTGCCGGCGCTCACCGGGTGATCATCGTGCCGACGCCGGCCTCGGTCAGCAGCTCGATCAGAACGGAGTGCGGCATGCGGCCATCGATGATGTACGCGGCCGGCACACCGCCCCTCAGCAGGTCGCGTACGGCCTGCAGCTTCGGGATCATCCCGCTGCTGGCGCCCTGCTCCAGCATCTTCTCGATCGTGGCGAGGTCCGTTCGGCTGATCAGCGATGACGGGACCTCGACATCGGCGAGCAAGCCCTCGACATCGGTCAGGAAGATCACCCGCTCGGCGTGAACGGCTTTGCCGAGGGCCGCCGCGACCGTGTCGGCGTTGATGTTGTAGCTCTCCCCGCCCGATCCCACCCCGACCGACGCCACCACGGGTACGAACTCGTCGCCAAGGCGATCGAGGACCTTGGGGTCGATCGCCGTGACCCGACCGACGTGGCCCAGATCTGCGGAGCCGTCGTCCACCTTCTCGGCGCGGATCAGGCCGCCATCGTCTCCGGCGAGACCGACGCTCGCGACCCCCGCCAGCGTCAGCTGGCCGACGATCTCCTTGTTGACCTTGCCGACCAGCACCATCTTGGCGAGCTCCATGGTCTGGGCGTCCGTCACCCGCAGACCGTCCACGAACCTGACGTCGAGGCCGAGCCGGTCGGAGTAGCGGCTGATATCCGAGCCGCCGCCATGCACCACGATCGGATTCATGCCAACCAGCTTGAGCAAGGCGACGTCACGAGCGAATGAGGCCTTCAGCTCAGGACTGGTCATCGCCGCGCCGCCGTACTTGATCACGATCGTGGAGCCGTAGAACTGCTTGATGTACGGAAGGGCCTCCTGCAGCACCGCGACGCGGTGCTGGATCTGCTCGATCGAGGCGGCGTTTCTCAAGGTGATGTCAGCCATCGCGGGCCAAGTTAGCAACGGCGACCGCCGAGGGACGCGGGAGGGCCTCAACTGAGAGGATTCAGCCGTGCGCGAGATGACCCGAAGCGAGGCGCTGTCGTTCCTGTCCGAAGGCCGCCGGACCGGGAAGCTGGCCGTGGTGCGCAGGGACGGGCGGCCGATGGTGACGCCCGTCTGGTTCCTGGTAGACGACGATGAGGCGCTTGTGTTCATGACCATGTCGACGTCGTTGAAGGCGCGAGCAATCGCCCGCGAGCCCCGCGTGTCGCTCGCGGTCGACGTCGAGCAGCCCCCATATGCGTACGCGCGCGTCGACGGCACAGCCGAGCTGATCGACGACCAGGAGGCTCTCGCCGACTGGGCCGTGCGCATCGCCCTGCGTTACATGGGCGCAGAATGGGCCAAGCAGCACGGGCAGCGCAACGCGGTGCCCGAGGAGCGCATCGTCCGACTCAGGCCAACCCGCATCGTGGCCTGGGATGACATCGCCGGCTGACGCTAGGTGTGGTACTCGGCGTTGAGCTCCACGTAGGCGTAACTCAAGTCCGATACCCAGAGCTCGGCGGTCGCCTCGCCGCGCCCGAGCGCGACTCCCAGGTCGTACTCCGGCAACGCCAGCGTCGCCTCGACGCCCTCGGCCTCGGCCGGCGTGCCGTCAAAGGTGAGGCCAGGCTCGTAGACCTCGCCGTGAGCGCCCACGAGGACCTGGCCGACCGCTTGGCTGATGCGGCCCCAGTTCGGATCGCGGCCGAAGATCGCCGTCTTGACCAGCGGCGAGCCACCGACGTGGCGTGCGACGCGGTCGGCCTCGTCGGTGTCACGCGCCCCGGTGATGAGCACGCGGACCGCGTGCTCGGCGCCTTCGCCGTCTTTGACCATCTGGATTGCGAGCCAGCGGCAGACCGCGGTCAGCGCACCTTCGAGCTGCTCCAGGTCGGAACTGCGGAGAGGCCCTCCCGTGCCGCCGGCGAACACCACCAGCGTGTCGCTGGGGCTCATCTGGCCGTCCACGCTGATGCGGTTGAACGACCTCATCGCGGCGGCCGCGGTCAGGCGCGCGAGGTCGGCGGCGGGCACGGTGGCGTCGGTCGTGACGTAGGCCAGCATGGTCGCCATGTTGGGGTTGATCATGCCGGCGCCCTTGGCGGCCGCGCCGATCAGCACCTCTGCTTCGGACAGCGCCAGACGGAATGCCCCGCCCTTCGGCGCGCGGTCGGTCGTGCAGATCGCCCGGTTGAAGTCCGCACCCCCGTTGGGCGAGCGGCCCGAGACAGCCGCGTCGATGCCGGGCAGCACCCGGTCCAAGTCGAGGCGGTCCCCGATCGTTCCGGTGCTGGAGACGGCGATCGAGCCGCGCCGCACGCCAAGCGCGCCCTCGACCTGCGCGGTCATCCGCGCCGCATCGTCTCGCCCCGGCGATCCGGTCGCCGCGTTCGCGCTCCCGGCGTTCACCACGACGCCCTGCAGGGCGGCCGCGTCGAGGCTCCGGGTGTGGAGGATCGCGGCCGAGGGGAGAGCTGAGGTGGTGTCCACGACAGCCGAGGTACATGCGCCGTCGTGGGTAAGCACGCCGATGTCGAGCGCGCCGGAGGCCTTCAGGCCGCATGCCGCCGAGCCGGCCACG
>JAOTZF010000046.1 GCA_029861485.1 Thermoleophilia bacterium
CATCAGGTACGGCAAGCCCGGGCACGCCTCGCACCAGATCGGCCTGGATGTTGACATCTACTACCCACGGCGCGACCGACGCGAGATCGCCCCGACCCGATTCGGCCATGTCGACCCCGTGCCCTCACAGGACCTGGTGAGCCGATTCGTCTCGGCGGGAGCCACATTCGTCTTCGTCGGACCCAAGACCGGCCTTAGGGGACCACGCAGAGTCGTGATGCCGCTCGCGCACCACGACAACCACCTCCACGTGAGGTTCCCGGCGCAGCCAGACGGCCGCTGAGTTGCTCAGGCCCGGCGCCTGGCGCGCAGGCGATGCGGAATGTCGCGCGCCGTTCGAAGCTGATCGCGAAGCGGCGAGTCCCGCAGTCGATCCTTGGCGGCGTTCGCCCCCCGCGCAAGCATCCCGACGGGAGTCCGGCGCGCGGCCACGCCTTGGAGAAGTCCCTCGTGGCGATTCGCAAGGCGCTCCTTGTAGCGCTCCTCACCGCGGCCGAAATCGATGGCCGCCACCCCGATGCCCTCCGCGGCCGTGGCCATCTCCATGAGCAGAAGGAGCCCCGGCGAATAGCGCGACAGCTCCGGGTCGTAGGTCGGGAACCACCAGTGCCACACGCCTCCGGCGCGCAGGCCCAGGTGGCCGGCGATAATGCGGTCGTCCACGTAGAGGGCCGAGAACAGACAGCCGAAGTCCTCGCCGTGCTCGCGCAGGAGCCGGGCAAGGAAGTCCACGATCCATGGCGCCCCGAAACGGTCTGCGGTGCCCAGGCGGTCGTACTGCTCGGACTTCCTCGCCATGAGCCATCGAAAGTCATCGGGGTCCTCGGTGTGGATCACGAACCGCGGTTCGCCCACCTCCCTGATCAGCTGCTTACGCCGGCGGCGAATCTGCGACAGCTGGCGACCGATGCTGCCGCCTGAGCTCTTGTACGCCTCGAATCCGTCGGCCATCGACATCACGGGCGAGGCGGCGGAGAAGGTCGCATGCCGCCGGAAGCTTGCCTGCGAGTCGGGGACGTGGTCGAAGGTCAAGGCGCTGAGACCCGCGCGCGCCAGCAGACCCGGCAGAGCCACCTCCACGCCCGGGGCCAGAATCAGACCCTGATAGTCGGAGAGCTCTGCGCCTGCCGCGCGGGCCACGCCAATCCGCCCCGGCTGGAACGGCAGGAATCCCAGGGGTTCGGCTCCACCGCCGATGACCGCCACGCGCACGTCGTCACGCACGTCGGCCAGCGCGAGCACGTACTCGGGTCGGAAGAAGGGGCTCGCGAGTGTGGGCTGGCCGGCCTGGAGGGCCGCCCAGTGGTCGACCTGGGCGGAGCTCAGCCCTGAGGCGGGGAGGACGCTGACTTCCATGGGGCGGCCAGCACCCTAGCGTCCTCATCACCCTCCGGATGGGCAGTTTCCGCCTCCCCCCCGTGCGGTACGGGACCTACCGCCCGTGCCACGACCAGCAGCACTCCGATCAGGATGAACGCGCTCATCGCCATCCACGGGATCGAAACGACGCCGAGCTCATCCACGTACCGCACGCTGCATGGCACGCCAACCGAGCAGGCTGTAGGTCCATCGGGATTCATCTGCAGCCAGTAGTGGTAGATGCTGATCACCGCGCCGATCACCGCCAGCGGTAGGGCGTAGCGCCAAACTCGCAGGTCGCGCGTGACGGCGGCGATGACCAGGATGAGTGCGAGGGGATACATCGCGATGCGCTGGTACCAGCAGTACTCGCACGGGATGAAGCCGGCGACCTCCGAGAGGTACAGGCTGCCCCAGGTCGCCACCACGGCGACGATCGCCGCCGAGGGCAGGAAGGCCCTTCGCGCCAGATGCACGAGTGAGGGCTGCACCGAGATCAAACCGGCGCGCGCGGCCAGGGCGAAGAGCGCGATGACGGCTGCCGCCAGCAGCGCCAGGATGCTCGCCCATGCTTGTCCGTAGATGACGTCTTCGATCGTCATTTGCCCTCCTCCGCGGTCGGGACCGTCTCCGCCTCCGGGGCTGCGCTCGTCACGGCGCGTTCCAGGGCTATCACCACCTGACCCGGCTTTGCGTCCACTTCGCCGCGTTTCGTCACAACCCTTACAGCCCGCCCCGGCTGCACGACGAAAAGGGGCACGTCATCGGGGCCGGCGGCGTACTCGTCGCCCCCAACTTGCTGGCTCTTGATCGTAGCCCCCGAGCTGAACCATCCGTCGAGTCGATCGAAGGTCATCGCGGGATCGAACGCCACCGTGGCCCTTTGCGAGCCGGCGGTCTTCGAGCCGAGCTGGAAGATCTTGTCCGGGTGCACGTACTCGCGCAGGTGCAGCGCAGCCAAACCGTTGAACTCGCTGTTGTCGGTCATGAGGACGGCGAGGTCGGCCTCCTCGCCTTCCACCGGCCGGTCTTGGAGCAGATCGCCGCCGCGCACGTCGAGTTTCGCCTGACGCGCGAGCTGCTCGTTCTCAGGCCGGGTCGCCCACATCTTCACCGGGATGTCGTGGCGACGAAGCTCCGCGGCGATGCTCCGGCCCCAACCGTGGGCGCCGGCGATGAGCACTCGCGTAGGTCCTTTGTGGAGCAGGCCGAGCGCCTGGGCAAGCCAGCCGGCCGTGAGCCCGTAGAGGGCGACGGTGCCCACGATCACGACGAAGGTGACCGGAGCCAGGATCTCGGCACCGGCGATCGGATCCTCGCCCTCGGCGAGCTCGACGGCGAAGATCGACGCCGTGGCCGCGGCGACGATGCCGCGCGGGGCCATCCAGCCGATCAGCGCCCTTTCGCGCCACTCCAGGCTCGAGCCCCACGTTGAGACGACGGTTGCGAGCGGTCGCGCGACGAGGACCAGAACCACGACGAACAGGATCGCCTCAACGCCCACGCTCTCGATGTCGTCCCATTCGACCCGGCCCGCCAGGACGATGAACAGCACGCCGGTGAGGAGCAGGCCGACGTTCTCCTTGAAGACGCGGATGTGGCGCACCTCCGAGCCCTGAACGTTGGCGATGACGATTCCCATCAGCGTCGCGGCCACGAGCCCCGATTCGTTTGCGAGCCAATCCGCGGCGGCCACGGCGGCGACCACAAGCGCCAGCGTGGCCGCGATCTCCTGGTTGTCCCCCAGACTGGCGCGGCGGATCAGGAGAATGAGCACACCCGCCGCGACCACCCCCACGACGGCGCCGATTCCGGTATTGACGAGGAAGTCCCCGAGACCCTCGAAGATCGTTGGACGTTGACCGGCCCGGACCGCCTGGAAGACCAGAACGGCGAGCAGGGCGCCGATGGGATCGACGACGATGCCCTCCCAGCGCAGGATCGACTCCACCCGCCCGCCGAGGTGCATGTGCTTGAGAAGGGGCAGGACCACCGTGGGACCGGTGACGACCAGCACCGCGCCGAGCAGAAAGGACAGGCTCCAGCGGAGATCAAGGACGTAGTGCCCGGCAACCGCACCGATCAGCCAGGTCGCGAGGACCCCGACGGTCAGCAGTCGAGTCACCACGTTCGGCGCGTCCTCGCGAAGGTCCCGCAGATCCAGCGTCAGACCGCCCTCGAAGAGAATCAGCCCGACCGCCAGCGAGACCAGCGGTAGCAGGATATCGCTGTCGATGGCGCCCGGATCGATCAGCGCCAGCTGGGCGGCGCCGAAGCCGACGAGCAGGAGCAGGAGGATGGAGGGCACGCGAAGGCGCGCTGCCACGATCTGGGCCCCCACGGCGAGCACCAGAATGATCGCGAGTTCGCTGAGGATGTCTGGGTGCATCGGCGCCGCACCGGGGCGGCGCCGCGCACTCTATCCGCCGACTCGGAGCCGGCGAGCGCTACTCGGGCCTGAGCCGGTAGAAGCGCCAGAAGTCGTTCTCGATGGGCAGCACCTCGACACTCGAGTAGCCCGCCTCGGTGGCGTAGCGCTCCAGGGTCGACGGCCTCATGACGGTCCCGGTCTCGGCCGAGTGCTCGTGGTCGTGCTTTCCGACCGCGAGGCAGTGCAGCACGCTCCAGCCGTACATGAACCGCTCGAGCTCGTCCCCCGGTGCGGCGAACCGCTCCGCGACGCGCTCGTCGGCCACGATCGTGCAGCCGCCCTCGATCAACAGCTCTTTCGCCGAGCGCAATGCCTCGACCGGACGGGCCATGTCGTGAAGCGCCTCGAAGATCGTGACGAGGTCGTAGCGGCCTGTCAGCGTGCCGTCGCCGGCGTCCTGAATGAGGGGGCGCACCCGGTCGCCGAGCCCCTCTGCTTCGACGTTGACCCGAGCCAGCTCGACAGACGCCTGATCGACGTCGAACGCGTCGACGGTCACGTGCGGGTACGCGCGAGCGATCGAGATGCTCGACCACCCGCTGCCGCAGCCAATGTCCGCCACGCGGGCGCCATCGGCCGAGCTCAGACGCGCGTCGACCTCCTCGACCTGGCCGAGCCACGACGCCATGTCGTTGATGAACATGGCCCGATTCACCTCGGCGATGCCCTCGCGCGTATCGGCTCCGTAGTCCGGGTACGCCACGCCCTTGCCTGTGCGGAAGGACTCGATCAGAGCGGGAAGCGGCTTCAGCGATCCAACCGCCGCGCGCGCGGCAGGCGCGAGAAACAACGGACTGTCCCGATCGACGAGCACGCGTTCGGCACCGGGCGGCAAGACGTACTCGCGCACCTCCGCGGGCTTTGCGTCGTCTCGGACTTCGAGGATTCCCGTGACCGCCTGCTGCTCGAGCCACTCACGGGCATAGCGCTCGTCGACGTCGGCTGCAGAGGCCAGCTGGGCACTCGTTGCCGGGCCGACCTCCAAGAGCCGCTCGTAGAGGCCGAGCCGGTATCCGATGTGGATGCATGCGATGTCCGCGAGCCCGATGCTGGCGAGGAAGATGCGCTCGGCCAGCGCCTTGGCCGTCTCGGTCGCGGTATCGCTTGTCTTGGTCGCCATCTCAGTCCTTTCTGCGGCCTATGAGCCCGTGCTCTCGGGGTGTTTCGCCGACGCACTGGCGACGCTGCGTACAAGTGACGTCTCCTTGCGCGTCCGAGCGCGGTCTGAGCGCGACCAAGCCCTGTCCATGTTGCGGGTCGAGGTGCTGGGGGCGCCTCAGGATCGCGGCCGACGGCCGCGAGCTCCCCCTGCCGGAGTCTGCCAGGGCGCGGGCCCTGCTGTCCGTGTTGACGAGCACTAGCCCCCCTCCTCTACCGGCGTTGCGGTTCCTCTCCCGGCGTTGCGGTTTACCCGATGGTGGCGGGCCCGACATGAACTGCTCCTGAACGCGTCATGGGCCGGGCTCGCTAGCGAGCGGCACTTGCACCCCGGGCCTGGCTGGCGGTACGCCCAGGGCCGCTCTCCCCGACGATTGCGCGGGCGGCGTACCGCCTCGGCTCGGCCGATCACTATCTCGGTCGGCTCGCCCTCGCTGCCGACCTGCTTGAGGTCGCGTGCGAGCACCTGGAGCGGGCGATCGAGCGCAACTCGGCGATCGGCGCGCAGCCTCGGGTGGCGCAGGGCACAGCCCTCCTCGCCAAGGCGAGAGGCGGTGCGGGAACTGCAAGAGCGCCCGATGGACCCGTCCGAGGGACCAGCAGTGACGGATCCATGAACGATGAGTGATCCTGAACGAAGGTGAGATGCTCAACGGGGCTCTGAACGTGGTTGGATAGTGCGCCGCCCAAGGCGTCTCCTGTTCCGCCCAAGGCGTCTCCTGTTTTGACCCGATCCCCCGTCCTCCGTTCCGCCCTAGTCGCAACCGCTGTGGTTGTTGCCGTCGGGGTCTGTACTCCGCTGGCGTCGCCGGCGCTCGCCGCGACCCAAGAGGCCAGCGCGAAGCGCCGCGATCTCCGCGGCGCCGATCTCGAGCTCGCCAAGCTCGCGGGGGCCAACCTCGTCCGCGCCGATCTTCGGAACGCCAATCTGCGACGGGCCGATCTCCAAGGAGCGAACCTCACCCGTGCGGATCTGCGCGGCGCTGATCTCACGCGCGCCAACCTGCGCGGCGCAGTTCTCAATCGAACCCGCCTCGGCCGCTCGCTCCTGGTGAGGGCCAGGCTCTTCGGAGCTCGCACGAATGGAGCGAACTTCCGGGAGGCGGTGCTCAACGGCGCAGATCTCCGCCGGGTCGACCTCTCCCGCCTGGACCTTCACAGCGCGGATCTGAGCCGGGCCGACCTGCGGGGCGCGTCACTCGAAGGCACGAATCTGCGAGCTGCCGGACTGATCGGCGCGCGCCTGGGCGGCACGAAGCTCGGCGGAGCCGCGTTGGACCGCCGCACCTCGCTTCCCGTTACCCGGCCCCGGGCCCCGAGGCCCAAGGTCGCCAAGGCGGCCGATCGCACGCCACCGTGGAAATTCGTCGTGCTCGCGGACTTCCTGAACCAGGACGTGGACTTCCCCGATCCGAACTGGGAGCCCGTGCTGGGCTATGTGCTCGACGAGGTGGCGAAGGAGCAGCCGGACTTCGTGGCCGTACCCGGAGATCTGGTGAACGGCTACTGGGCGACGGGTGGCGCCGAGAACATTCGCCTGCAGGGGGCTCGCTTCTTTGGGGCCTGGCGGGCCCGCTTGAAGGCTCACGGCCTCAATACCGTCCACGCGGCCATCGGCGACCATGAGATCGGTGACAATCCGTGGAATCAGGCGAAGCGCGCACTCATCGGCGAGTATCGCTCGACCTTCGCCAGAGAGCTCTCGCTGCCTTCGAACCCCTCGGTGGGCCCCGGCAGCCTGGCCTATTCGGTCCGCCACAAGAACCTGCACTTGATTGCGATCGACCCCTTCGAGCAGCACAGCCCCGCGGGCCCCGTCGCGATCGGCGTGACCGGCCGGCAGCTCGACTGGCTGCGCGGTGAGCTGCGCACCGACGCCGCCCACGTGGTCGCCATGGGTCACACGCCCGTGCTCGCCGCAACCCGACAGCGCTTTACATCATCCCTGCGCGTGCCGGGCGGTGGGGGCTCGGAGCTCTGGAACACCCTTACCGAGCAGGGCGCGAAGCTCTATCTGGCGGGCGAGTTCCACGACGTGAACGCCACGTACAAGGACGGAAGCACGCAGGTCGTGACCGGGTCGCTCCCGGGTGTCACCGACGAGATCAACTACCTCGTCGTAACCGTCCACCCCGATCGCCTGGAGCTCGCGCTGCGCTCGGTCCAGACGAGGATCCACCCGCTCGGCCGTCCGTCCGCCCCGGGTGAGCTTCCGCCCGTGCGGCTGTCGCTCAGCCCCTTTACTCAGGCAGTCGGGCCCTACACCCGTGGCCGTATGACCATCGGCGATCGCGGCCCTCGTCCGGGTCGCGAAGGGCTTTTCAACGCCCGGTTCCGCGCCCTGAGATAGCGCGCGCGACCTGCCCTTCCTCCAGCGCGGGCCTCGACCTCTGCGGCGTGCCTGGCCGCGCTGAATGCCAAGAAGGTGTGCTCACTTCAAGAGGCGATCACACCGCCGCCATCGCTCGCCGTGGACCTGGGGCCTGCCATAGAGGTCTCCCGGACCGAGCCGGGCCGCTGCGCGTGGCGCAATCGGCGTGGCAGGGCGCTCGCCCCACCAAGCACCTGTCTCGGAGCCTGCGCGGCAGAGCCGCGTAGTGGGCAAAGGGCCGGTTTGCCGCAGCAGAACGGCCGGCTCTCGGCCGGCCGTTCTGGACTTCGGTCAGCCGCTTTCTGAGTCGGTGACCACGCGGGCCTGGCCCGTAAGCGACAGGATTCCCACCTCGTCGCCTTGTGCGAAGTCATCGAGATCCAGAGCCGAATTCAGGTCGGCGGCGCCACGGCTGGTCAGCTCGACCGGCACCCGGAACGTCACGAACTCCGAGCCCTGCACCCATCGGCCCTTGTCCAGATCCAGGGTGACGCGATCGGTGCCGGCGAGCGCGCCCGCCCGAGCGTAGGTACGGATCAGACCGGTTTCGCCGTCGATACGAAAGCGCCGCATGTCGAGAGCCCCGGCCGGAGTGCTGAACCGCAGGCCGCCCCGCAGACCGACCGTGCCGCCAAGCTCGCCGCAGACCACGTTGTTGCTGCTGCGCACGGGGAACGCGTACTGGGCCTGAGAGGTCGCGATGCCGGGACGCAGCGCCTGAAGCGAAACGCCGAGTGCCTGTAGGCGCGGAAGCGGTGGCGGACCGATGACCGCTCGGTCGAACTTGACCCGGCAAGCATCGCCGAACCCGGCCAGCGACACGCCGCCCAAGCTGGCAGGAGCCGCCACGGCGCCTCCACCGCTCGCCTGATTCGCCTCGTCATCGTCGCCGAGGGCGCTGATGAGGATTGCGAGCCCGCCGACCAGGACAATGGCGGCGGCAATCGCGCCAAGCCCCCAAAGGAGGTTGTTACGACGGACCGTCTCGGGCTTCGCAGCGGGCCGGGTTGGCGCCTCGAGGCGACGGACACTCCGTTGCCCACCGGTGACGTGGCGTGCGAAGGGATCGCGGTACCCTGCTTCGTCCTCCGGACTCTCCAGCACCTCGACGTCGGGGGCACCGAAGCCCGATATCGGCAGGCTCGCGCGCATGACCCGGCCGCGCGTTGGCTCGGAGACCTCCAGAACCCAGGCGCCTTCGCCACCTCGAGTGGTGGAGCCGTTGCCCTCGGCCTTCGACTGTTCTTTTTCTGCCATATAGGAGACCCCCGCTTCCGATCTGGAGGTAGCGGCTATTAAGCCTCAGAGCACCCAGGCCGTGTCCCCCCTTTCGGGGGGTGGTAACGGACCGGACGGGGGGTTTACGCCGTCCCGAACACGTTCATCCCACCTCCAGTACCAGTACCGCGGCGATCATGGGCGCGGACGACCAGCCGGCCGCCCCGTCGGAGGAGAGCTTCTCGATGACGGTGCCGCTCTTCGATGGAGGCTCGGTGCAGATTCAGCTGGAGGCCTCAGCGCGGCGGGGAAGCGCCGCGCTCACCGCCTGGTGGGCCGCGCGCAAGGTGAGCACAACCAGGAACACCACCACCGTAGTGAGCGCCATCGTCGCACTCGCGGCGGTGTCGTGATGGAAGCTGATGAGCAGCCCGACGACCACCGAGACCGCGCCGATCACTACAGCAGTGGCCATGATCAGCGGCACGCGGCGAACCAGCAGCGTCGCGGTCGCCGGCGGCGCGACGAGAAATGCAAACACGAGCAGATTCCCGACCGCCTCGAATGACGCCACGATCGAGAGTGCCAGCAGCAGCAGCAGCCCGGCGTAGGCCCAGCGCGGTCTCAAGCCGAGCAGCTGTGCCTTGGCCTGGTCGAACGTCATCACCAGGAAGGCTCGATAGAAGGCGATCACTCCGCCAACCGAGATGAGCGCGGCCATCGCCTGCCGGCGTAGATCGCCGTCGTCGATGCCGGTAACCGAGCCGAACAGGAAACGGTTGAGATCACCGGAGTAGGACCCGGAGTTGCTCGACATGATCACCACGGCGAGCGCCAGGAAGCCGACGAACAGCACGCCGATGGAGGTGTCCTCGGGAAAGGGTGAGTTGCTGCGGATCAGCTGGATCCCCGCCATCATCACGATCGCGGCGATGAACGCCCCAAGGCTCGTGCTGAACCCGACCACGAAGGCGATGGCGATCCCCGGCAGCACCCCGTGGGCGAGTGCGTCTCCGAGGAAGCTCATGCCGCGCAGCACGACCCACGTGCCGACGACGGAGGTCGTGAGCACCGCCAGCAGCCCCGCCCACAGAGCGCTGCGCATGAACTCGTTCGCCACGAACGGGTCCAGCCACCATCCGACGGGGTTGGTTAGGAATTCCACGACCGCCCGATCAACTCAGCCCGCTCGCGATCAGCTCGGCGTTCGTTCGGAGCAGGCCAAGGTAGTTCTCGGCGCCGCTTCCGGGCTCTCCGAGGCTTCCGGTGTGGAGAGTGGCCACTTCGATGTCTCCAACCCGTTCGGCGAGAGCGACGACGTCGGCATCGGAGTGCTGGGCCTCAGAGAATATGGTCCTGACTCCGGCCTGCTCCGCTGCCTCAGCAAGCTCCTCGAGCTGCGCGGGGTTGGTCTCCGCGAGCGTCGACGGCGCTGGGA
>JAOTZF010000218.1 GCA_029861485.1 Thermoleophilia bacterium
AAAGCTGTGTGGCTCCGAGCAGATCTACTTCGCCCGCCCCGACAGCGTGCTGGACGGCGGCACCGTCTGGCAGCGGCGGCGCCGGATGGGAGAGCAGCTCGCCGTCGAGTCCCCGGCGCCCGCCGACCTGGTGGTGGGCCTCCCCGACAGTGGCACCCCGGCGGCGATCGGCTTCGCACGCGCCGGTGGCATCGCCTACTCGGAAGCCGTCGTGCGCAATCGCTACGTCGGCCGCAGCTTCATCCAGCCGGACCAGTCGCTGCGCCGCCAGGGCGTGCGTCTGAAGTTCTCGCCGCTCGAGGACGTGATCGCCGGCAAACGCCTGGTCGTGGTCGATGACTCGATCGTGCGCGGTACCACTACGGGACAGGTCGTCGAGATGCTGAAAGACGCAGGCGCCACTGAGATCCATCTGCGGATCTCCAGCCCACCCGTGCTGTGGCCGTGCTTCTACGGCATCGACATGGCCGACCGGGAGCAGTTGATCGCAGCCAACCACGATGTCGACGACATCGCCACCATGACCGGGGCAACCTCGCTCGCGTATCTGAGCCTCGACGGCCTGCAGAGCGCGATCGGCACGCCCGCGTCGGGATACTGCCGCGCCTGCCTGACCGGCGACTACCCGATCGCGCTCCCGGAGAGCGCGGACAAGCTGCGCTTCGAGGCCGACGCATGCGGCAGCGTCGGAGCGTGATGGGCGAGCGGCTCTCGTATCGGGACGCCGGGGTTGATCTGGACGCGGCGAGCAACCACACCGAGCGCATCGCCAACCTGGTCAGCGGTGGCGTGACCGGTTTCGCGGCGGGCGTGCCGCTGCCGCCGATGCGGGACCCCCTGCTGATAAGCAGCACCGATGGGGTCGGCACCAAGCTGCTGCTGGCCCAAGAGCTCGGGCTGCTCGATGGGCTCGGTCAGGATCTGGTCGCGATGTGCGTCAACGACCTGGTCTGCGTCGGCGCCCGGCCGCTCGTCTTCCTCGACTATCTCGCCGTCGGAAAACTCGACCCGGACGTCTCAGCCGAGCTCGTGGCCTCGATCGCGGGCGCGTGCGCGTTGGCCGGCTGCGCTCTCGTCGGTGGAGAGACCGCCGAGCTGCCAGGCCTCTACGCGCCGCACCACTTCGACCTCGCGGGCTTCGCGAGCGGCGTGGTGGAACGCGACGAGCTTCTCGGGCCCGAGCGCGTCGCCGACGGGGACCTGATCGTCGGCATCCCCTCCTCCGGCCTGCACTCCAACGGGTACTCGCTCGTGCGGAAGCTGATCAGCGAGCGCTCACTGGTGCCCGACCCGGGCCTGTTGCTGGAGCCGACGCGCATCTACGTCGGCGACATGCTCGCCGCGCTCGAGGGCGGCGTTCCCGTCCGCTCGGCGGCGCACATCACCGGCGGTGGCCTGCCTGAGAACCTGCCCCGGGCGCTCCCGGAGGGCCTGGGCGCGCGGCTCGATCGCACGACCTGGGATCTTGGCGATGCGGCGCGTGCGATCCTGGCCACCGGCCGCGTCGACGAGCAGGAGGCCTTCCGCACCTTCAACATGGGCCTCGGGATGTGCATCGTCGTGGCCCCCGAGGGCGCCGAGCAGCTCACGGCCCTCGTCGACGGGGGTCGCGTCGTGGGCGAGGTGCGCACCGGCGCGACGGGGGTGGAGGTTGTCTAGGCGCCCGTTTCGCATCGTCGTGCTGATCTCGGGCAGCGGTACGAACCTTCAGGCGATTCTCGACGAGCTGCACGCGCCTGCCGACAGCGGCGTCGAGTGCGTTCTGGTGGTGTCCTCGAGCGCCGACGCCCCAGGGCTGGAGCGTGCGCGAGCGGCCGGGGTGTCCACCCAGGTCGTCGCGATGGCAGACCACCCCGACCGGGAGTCGCGCGACGACGCGCTTGCCGATGCCGTCGCGGCGGCCAAGCCGGATCTTGTCGTGCTCGCCGGCTTCATGAGCATCCTCACGGCGAACTTCCTGGGCCGGTTTCCGGATCGGGTCATCAATCTGCACCCCTCGCTGCTGCCCGCCTTCCCCGGCGTGGACGCGATCGGGCAAGCACTCACCTGGGGCGTGAGGGTCACCGGCGTTACGGTGCATTTCGCCGAGGTCGAGGTGGATGCGGGTCCGCCGGTGCTGCAGGAGGCCGTGCCGGTCAGGTACGGTGACGACGAGGTGTCGCTCACCGCTCGCATTCGCGAGGTCGAGCACCGACTGCTCCCCGCAGCGATCCGCTTGTTCGCAGACGGAGCCGTCAGGCGCGATCCAGGCGACCGGCGCCAGGTCGGCATCGGCTCAGAGGGGGGGCTCAGATGAAGGTGCGCCGAGCGCTGCTGTCGGTTTCGGACAAGACCGGACTGGTCGATTTCGCACGAGGGCTCTCCGAGCTCGGTGTGACACTGATCTCGACCGGCGGCACCGCGGCGGCGTTGCGGGATGCCGGCCTCGAGGTGACCCAGGTCGATGAGATCACCGGCCAGCGCGAGATCCTGGGTGGCCGGGTCAAAACCCTGCACCCGGCGGTCCATGGGGGCATCCTCGCGCGCCCGGACCACCCGGACGACGACGCCGACCTCGCCGAATGTGGCTTCGAGCCGATCGACTTGGTGGTGATCAATCTCTACCGCTTCGAGGAGTAGGCCGGGAAACGCGGCGCAACCGAGA
>JAOTZF010000047.1 GCA_029861485.1 Thermoleophilia bacterium
GTTCACGCGCTGGCCCGCGCCGACGCGAGCCGTCGTCGTGCGTGACCCCGACGGCCGTGTCTACACCTACCGAGCGGGCCGCGGCTTTGCGCTGAACCCCGTCGCGACCACGGGGCGCTGGCAGGGCATCAATATCGAGGTTCCGGCGCCGCGCCTGGCCGATGCGCTCATCGAGGTCGCGGTCCATCGGCGAGCCGGCTCGCGTCGCTTTCTCGCCTTGGAGTACTACGACGTGCCCGACCAGCCCGGCGTCATCAGGCCCGGGACCTCCGGCATGGCTCAGGGACGGTTGGCCTCCCTGCTAGCGCAGGCATACCGCGAGACGGGCGAGCGTCGCTTCGCCGAGGCCTCGCTCGGGGCGCTCGCCGCGTTCACCGTGCCCGTGGATCGCGGTGGTGTGGTGAGCCGTGTAGCCGATTCAGATGTCGCCGAGCCCAGCCCGTGGTACGTCGAGCGCGCCTACCCCGGGGAATCCGCCTGGAAGGGCGCGGCGCTGAACGGCTTCATGGTGTCGCTGCTCAACCTTCGTGGCACGCGCAGGCGTCTCATCGAGCCACCGCTCGCCGAAGGACAGAGCGCCCCTCCGCGCCTGCCCGTCGCCGAGCGCGCAGCTCGTCTCGCAGGGGGCCTCGCCGATGCAGGCGCCGACACGCTCGAGCGCTATCTGCCCCTGCACGACTCCGGCGAGTGGAGCTACTACGGACTACTCACTCCAGGGCGTCCCTGGCGCTCCTATCTGGCCGACGTCAACTACCACTGCTACCACGTCAACCTGCTCAATCAGCTCGCCAGGATCTATCCGAAGCGCTCGTTCGGCGAGACCGCGGCGGCATGGGCCGGCTACGCCGACGCCATCGACGCCACCTGCGAGCGCCCCCCGACCAGCGCCGAGAGATCCGCAGCCCCCCCGGCGGCGCGCGCTGCGTTTCGGGCCCCGACCCCGCGAAGCGCGCGCCGGTGACCACGATACTGCCGATGATCAGGGGCAGAGGGTCCGAGTCGTCGTGGGAGTGAGGATCTCGAGGACGGGGCGCATGAGAACCCGCCGCGGCCGATGATCGAGCTCCGGCGATCCGGCCGACATAACGGCCGGATCGCCGGAGCACGCTAGCTCTCGTCGATCTCCTGGTTGATCCAGGACATGTGCGAGCGCAAACGCTGGCCGACCTCTTCGATGGGGTGCTCCGCCTGCCGGCGAGCGATCGCGTTGAAGGTCGGGCGACCGGTCAGGTTCTCGGTCAACCACTCCTTGGCGAACTGACCGCTCTGGATCTCGCCGAGGATCTTCTTCATCTCGGCCCGCGTGTCGTCGTTGATGATGCGCGTGCCGCGCGTCATGTCACCGTACTCAGCCGTGTTGCTGATCGAGTAGCGCATACCCGAGATGCCCTTCTCGTGCATCAGGTCGACGATTAGCTTCAGCTCGTGAAGGCACTCGAAGTAGGCGAGCTCCGGGTCGTAGCCTGCTTCGACGAGGGTGTCAAAGCCGGCCCGGACCAACTCGCTCGCGCCACCGCAGAGCACCGCCTGCTCACCGAACAGGTCGGTCTCGGTCTCGGCAGCGAACGTCGTCTCGATCACGCCGGCGCGGGTGCAGCCGATGCCCTTCGCGTAGGCCAGCGCGAGCTCGCGCGCCTTACCCGTCGCATCTTGCCCGATGGCCACCAGGCCGGGCGTGCCCTCGCCCTCCTCGTAGGTGCGCCGCACCAGGTGGCCGGGGCCCTTGGGCGCAACCATCGCCACGTCGACGCCATAGGGCGGCACGACCTGGCCGAAGTGGATCGCGAAGCCATGGGCAAACAGGATCATGTTCCCGTCTCGCGTGCCCGGCGCGATGTGGTCGGCGTACAGCGCCGCCTGATGCTCGTCGGGGGTCAGGATCATGATGAGATCCGCCGCCGTCGCGGCCTCTGCCGGGCTCATCACGGTCAGGCCGTGGTTCTGCGCCGTGACCACCGATGAGGAATCCGGGCGCAGCCCTACGACGACGTCGACCTCGGAATCGCGGAGGTTCAGCGCGTGGGCATGCCCTTGGCTGCCGAACCCGATGATCGCGACGGTCTTGCCTTTGAGGTGCGTGAGATCCGCGTCGTCTTCGTACAGCATCAATCCTCCTGGGCGACGATCGGCCAGCTGTTGGTCCGCCGTCGGTTGTCAGTGCCCCTCGCTCAGGTGGCTTTACTGCCGCGGCTGAGCGCGATCACCCCGGTCTTCACGAGCTCCACGATGCCGAAGGGCTTCAGCAGGCGCTCGAAGTTCTCGAGCTCCTCACTGGTCCCGGTGACCTGGATCGTGACGACGTCGCTTGTGACATCGACGATCCGCGCGTCGAAGATCTCGACCAGCTGGATGACCTCCGACCGCGTCTCGGACCCCGCCGCGACCTTCAGCAGCCCGAGCTCCCGCGAGACCATGTTTGCGGGGTCGAGCGGGCGGATCTTGATCACGTTGACCAGCTTGTCCAGCTGCTTGCTGATCTGCTCCACCGGGAAGCGCGAGGCGTCCACGGCAATCGTCATGCGCGAGCGGTCGGGATCCTCGGTGGGACTGACCGCGAGGGAGTCGATGTTGAACCCGCGCCGGGTAAACAGGCCGGCAATGCGCGAGAGTACGCCGGGCTTGTTCTCCACCAGCACTGAGAGCGTTTGTTTCACGGCGGAGGAGGATACATGTAGGGGGCCTAAGGAGTTTTCGTGACGGCCTGGGGCTGGGCTACCCTGCGAAGGCGTGGAGGGCAAACTGCTCGTCGTCGAGGACGACCCACAGGTGCGCAGGATGCTCGTGCGCAGCCTCTCGTACGAGGGTTTCGATGTGAACGCCGTCGAAAACCTCGCCGGGGCCTACTCGGCCATCTCGGACAGCCGGCCCGACCTGGTACTGCTCGACCTGATGCTGCCCGACGGTGACGGCACCCAGGTCTGTGCCCAGTTGAGGAAGTCCGGCGACCGGTTGCCGATCATCATGGTCACCGCTCGCGACACCGTCGACGACACGGTCGACGGGTTGGAGGTGGGGGCCGACGACTACCTCGTCAAGCCCTTCTCCACATCGGAGCTGGTCGCTCGGGTGCGATCGATTCTGCGCCGCGCACGCAGCGCTCCCGAGGACGGCCCGATGCGCGTGGCGGACCTCGAGCTCGACGTCACTACGCGCGAGGCGTTCCGCGGCAAGCGGCCTCTCGACCTCACTCGGCGAGAGTTCGACCTGCTCGCCACGCTGATGAAGCACCACGGCACGGTCCTCACCCGCGACCGCCTGCTGACCGAGGCCTGGGACTACCGGACGCCCGTCGAGACCAACTCCGTCGACGTGTATGTCGGCTACCTGCGCCGCAAGTTGGAGGAAGGCGAGGAGTCGCGCCTGCTCTGGACCGTGCGGGGCGTGGGCTATGTGCTCCGGGAGGGGCGCAGCTGAGCAGCTCACGGCTGTCGACGCGGCTTGCGCTGGCGGCCGCGGCGGCGGTCTGCCTCGCCGTGGCCATAGTCGCGGTCGGGGCCTTCGTGGTCATCCAGGACCGCGCGATCGCTCAGGTCGACCGCTCTTTGGAGAGGGCGGCCGAGCGCGAGCTCGACGAGCTCGCCGAGCCGGACATCGATGCCGGATCGTTCACCGAGCCCCCCGACCCCTCCGGCGAGACGCCGCCCGGCACCGCGCTGGAGGTTGAGGTGGAGATCGGAACCCTCCCCGTGCGCGGCCCTGAGACGGTCGAGCTCGCCGGGCAGAGGTTCCGCACACTCGTGCGCGCACTCCCGCCCGGCGTGGGCGAGGAGGGCCAGACCGCGGCCTTCTACCGCTCGCTCGAGGACGTCGAGGCAACGGTGCGCATCACCGGCTTGGCCCTGGCCATCGCGGCGGCCCTCGCGAGCCTGCTGGCGATCACCTTCGTGCTGACCATCGTCCGGCGGGCCCTGCGCCCCCTCGCCGACGCCCACGCCGCCGCCGAGCGCGTCGCCGACAGCGGAGACCTCTCGATCCGGATCCCCGTCCGACGGCCCGACGAGGTCGGCCTGATGGCGCGGACCATGAACACCATGCTCAGCCGCCTGCAGGGCACCCAGGCGCGGCTGACCCGCACTCTCGACGAACAGCGCCGGTTTGCCGCCGACGCATCACACGAGCTGCGCACGCCCCTCACCGCCCTGCGCGGTGATCTTGAGTTCCTCCAGGCCCACGACCCGCCGGTAGAGGAGCGTGACGCAGTCCTGGATGAGATGACCGAGGCCACCAAGCGCATGGGGCGCATGGCCGAAGGCCTCCTTTCCCTCGCCCGCCTCGACGCCGGCGCCCATGCCCAGTCGAAAGTGATCGACATTCCCGAGGTCCTGCGCAGCATCATCGAGCCGGGAGAGCGCCTGGAGCTCCCCGCGGAGGTGGATGATCTGCACGTCGTCGGCGATCCCGATTCCATGTACGGGATCTTCAGCAACCTGATCGAGAACGCGCGCATGTATGGCGGAGATCTCACCGTGGGCCTCACCTACGACGCCGAGCGCATTCGCGTGGTCGTATCGGACGACGGTCCGGGCATCCCGCCCGAGGATCGCGAGCGCGTCTTCGATCGCTTCTTCCGCGGGCGCGACGTGCGCAGCGTGCCCGGAGGCGCCGGCCTCGGTCTGGCCATCGCTCAACGTGCGGCCGAGGGTGCAGAGGGAAGCCTGACGCTATTGCCCACCGACGCCGGCACGGCCTTCGAGGTGCTGCTGCCCCGCCAGGACGCGCAGGGCTGACGCGGGGAATCCCCCGAGCAGGGGCTGCGCCCCCGCGCGGACGACACCGATGAACCCGTGTGGTCCGAGGCGTCAGCCATGAATTCGGTATCCGAACCCAACTGCTCCTCGGACTTGCCCTCGCTGCCGTTGTGTCCACCCCGGCGGCCGCAGCACAGTTCTCGTTCGCCGAGGCCCCGGCGACGCGCACGCCGAACGCAACCCTCCAGCTCACGGGCCCGCCCAGCGCGGTCAAGGCCGTCATCTCCGCATCACCCCGATTCGAGCGGCACGTCGACGCGCCGGCGAATGGCACCCTCCCATGGAGCCTCGACGCCACGAGCGACGGCCGTCGCTACGCATGGGTGCGGTACCTGGATGCCGCCGGAGGGCCCATCGACGAGCTGCGTCGGGCGGAGATCATCCTGGACCGCGCTCCACCGAGCACGGACCGCGCCAGGTTGGTGTTCCGAGGCACGCTTCGGTACTGCAGGGCCGGCGACGCGCCGGTAGCCGGGGGGCTGCCCACCGGAGGTCGCCTCCGTCTCGCGGGGGTCTCGGATCTCTCACCTGTGGCAGATGCCAGGGCGCTCGGCTCGGACGGTCGCCCGGGTATCTGGCGGCCACTGCGGAGCTTTCGCCCCTCAGCGAGCGTCGCAAGCGCCCTGGGAGTTCAGGTTCGTGACGCGGCGGGCAATGCGTCGCCGTGGATGATCCTCCCCACTCCTGCGCGGCGCCGGGTGGCGATCATCAGCCCCAGCACCCACCCCTTCTCGTACGCCCGGCACTGTGAGCACCGGTCTCCGACCGCCGTCATCCGGCAGGTCAACGAGCGCTGGAGGGTGACCCGGAGGCCCCTCGCCGACCGGGCTCGGGTGCGCCCGCTGGGGTCTGCGCTGGTCTGGACCAACTACGCGAGGCAGGGCCTCTATCCCAACTGGGTCCACGCGGGTACCGACCTCAACGAGCGCCTGCGGCGCCGGCGCGTGGAGGGCTACCGCGCCGGGGTCAGCGAGGTCGTCGCGTTCTCGCTGCAGGACCGCTCCGGCCGGCGCACCTACCGCATCAACGAGAATCACTTCGTCACGCCGGATGATGGCCGCAGGCCGCCGTGGCGCGATGGCATGGGCACCGCCGTGCTGCTGGCGCTACTGGTCCCCGCCATTCCCCCCGGCGATGCCTATGAGGATGCCCTGGCCCGGTATGCCGCCCGCCAGTACCTCGCCACCTTCAGCGTGAATCACCGAGACGGCGGGGCGCTGTGGGCCGCTCGCGGACCGGGCGCCTGGTACCTGGAGTACACATACCGCTCGCGACGCCGGGTGCTGAACGGCTTCATGCAGTCGCTGGTCAGCCTCGACCGCTTCTCGCGCCAAGCCGGCAAGCGCGCCAAGCGCGACCCGGCGTGGCTGCCGCTCGCTCGCCGCTCGCGCGGGCTGGTGCGCGGGGGTGCGGTCTCGCTCGCCTACTGGCTGCCGGCATATGACCTCGGCAAGGGGCGCACGCGGTACGCGCTCGGCTCGGGCCCGGCCAGCGAGCAGTACCGCGCCTACCACGTCCAGCTGCTCCGCCAGCTCGCGCGCGTGCCCTACCTCACAGCGAGACAGAGGACGCGCTTCCGCAGTTACGCGGCACGCTGGAGTCGCTAGCCGCAGCGCGCCGCGCCGCCGCCAGCGAGACTAGGTCTGCTTGACGGCTGCCCTAAGCGAGGCTTCGATCTCCGGAGTGATCGCTTCAGGACCACCGTGGTGCTCGTGGTTGTGGGCGGCCGCGCGCTTGATCACGCCTTCAACGGTGTCCTCTTCAAAGGTCTCGTTGCAGGTCGGGCAATGGTATTCCGCAGGCATGACACCTCCATGGATGGAAAGGGCCCAACAACCCTGAGGTGGTTCGCAGTTCACCGTCAATCCGGGCTGCGTTTACGCGGAGACGAAGACCCGAACGACTAGCCCGTCCGCTCGCGGATCAGCTCCTGGACCTTCCTGGGGTCGGCGCTGCCCTTGGTCTCCTTCATGACCTGCCCCACGAAGAAGCCGATCAGCTTCTGCTTGCCGCCCTTCAGCTGGCCGGTCTCCTTGGGGTTGTCGGCCAGGATCTGATCGACGATGGCGCCAAGCGCATCGGTGTCCTGGATCTGGCGCAGGCCCTTCTCGTCGACGATCTCCGCGGGCGGGCGGCCTGAGACCAGGACCTCGGCGAGCACCTCCTGTCCGGCCGAGCTGCCGATCGCGCCGTCGGTGACCAGCTGGATGAGCTCGGCGAGGCGCTCCGGCGTGGCTTTCGACTCCCAGGGCGTGTCACCGGTGTCCTTGAGCTGTGAGCGCAGCTCTCCGCGGATCCAGTTGGCGGCACTCTTGGCGTCGACTTGGCTGGCGACGTCCTCGAAGTAGGCGCCGAGCTCGGTGGTCTCCGAGAGTACCTCCGCATCCTCGTAGCTGATGCCAAGCTCGTTCATCCAGCGGCGGCGACGGTCGACCGGCAGCTCGCCGAGCGATGTCCGGATCTGCTCGACCCACTCTCGACCCGGAACCACCGGAACCAGGTCGGGCTCCGGGAAGTACCGGTAGTCGTGGGCCTCCTCCTTGCTCCTCAGCGAGTGGAGCTCGCCCGTCGCTGGATCGAAGTGGAGGGTCTCCTGCACCACGCGCTCGCCCGCCTCGAGCATTCCCGTCTGCCGGGCGATCTCGGCCTCGATGCCGCGCTCGAGAAAACGGAAGGAGTTCATGTTCTTCAGCTCGGTCTTGGTGCCGAGCTCGGTGGAGCCGACCGGGCGCACGCTGACGTTGGCGTCGGCGCGCATCGAGCCCTCCTCCATGTTGCAGTCGCTGACGCCCAGCTGTCTCATGGTCTGGCGCAGCTGCTTCAGGAACTCGGAGGCATCGGCGGCGGAACGAAGGTCGGGCTCGGTGACGATCTCCGCGAGCGGAGTGCCACCCCGGTTGAAATCGACGACGCTCTGCTCGGCGCCGGCGCGCCGGCCGCCGCTGCTCAGGTGAAGGAGCTTGGCCGCATCCTCCTCGAGGTGCACGCGCGTGATGCCGACCTCGAACTCGCCCTCCGGCTTTAGCACCGAGAAATGGCCGTTGACGCCGAGCGGCTCGTCGTACTGGCTGATCTGGTACGCCTTCGGTAGGTCCGGATAGAAGTAGTTCTTGCGGTGGAAAACCGACCGCGGGGCGATTTCGCAGCCCAGTGCGAGCGCGGCCACGATCCCCAGGCGGATGGCCTCGCCGTTGACGACCGGCAGCACGCCGGGGTGGGCCAAGCACACGGGGCAGGTGTGGGTGTTCGGCGGATCTCCGAAGCTCAGCCGACAACGGCAGAACATCTTGGTGCGGGTGGCGAGCTGCACGTGGATCTCGATGCCGATCACCGGCTCCAGGGCGACCGCCGTGCTCATGAGAGCGTCTCGGGCAACGCATCGAAATCGATGGCCTGCTCCAGCGCGTGGGCGACGGAGAAGAGGCCGTTCTCGGAGAAGGCCGGGCCGGTCAGCTGAAGGCCGACAGGGAGCCCGTCGGCGACACCACAAGGAATCGAGATCGCCGGCAGCCCGGCGAGGCTCATCGGGATGGTGCAGATGTCGGACATGTACATCGCGTACGGGTCGTCGACCCGCTCGCCGATCTTGAAGGCGGTCGTCGGCGAGGTCGGCGAAAGCAGGAGGTCGACCTTCTCAAAGGCCTCGCCGAAGTCTCGCACGATGAGGGTGCGGACCCTCTGCGCCCGGGCGTAGTACGCCTCGTAGTAGCCGGATGCGAGCGCGAAGGTGCCGAGCATGATGCGGCGCTTGACCTCTGGTCCGAAGCCCTCTCCGCGGGTCCGCTCGTAGTGCTCCAGCAGATCGTCGGCCGCAGCGCGCGCGCCGTACCGCATGCCGTCGAAGCGCGCGAGGTTGGCCGATGCCTCGGCCGGAGCGATCAGGTAGTAGGCCGCGATGCCGTGACGGCTCGACGGCAGGCTGACCTCGGTGATTTCGGCCCCGAGCTCTGCAGCGGTCGCGGTCGCCGCCTCGGTGGCGCTCTTCACACCTGACTCGATGCCATTCTCGAGCATCTCGCTGATCACGCCGATCTTGACGCCGTCGAGGCGCTCGGTATCCGGCACCTCGATGGGCTTCCACCAATCGAGCGACGTCGAGTCGCGCGGGTCCTGGCCGACGATGTGGGAGAGCAGAAGAGCGGAGTCGCGGACGGTCCGGGCGAGGGGCCCCACCTGGTCGAGCGACGACGCGAATGCGATCAACCCGTAGCGGGAGACCGCGCCGTAGGTGGGCTTCATTCCGACTACTCCACAGAGGGAGGCCGGCTGCCGGATCGAGCCGCCCGTATCGCTGCCGAGCGACCAGGGCACCTGCCGAGCGGCCACCGTCGCGGCCGATCCGCCGCTGCTCCCACCCGGGACGGTCTCCATGTCCCACGGGTTCAGCGTCAGCTGGTAGCTCGAGTTCTCCGTGCTGGAGCCCATGGCGAACTCGTCCATGTTGGTCTTTCCGACGACCACCGCTCCGGCCCGCTCCAGCCGCTTAATGCAGGTCGCGGTATAGAGCGGGCGGAAGCCCTTGAGGATCTGAGATCCGGCCGTGGTCTCCAGATCGCGCGTCGACAGCACGTCCTTGATGGCGATGGGCACGCCCGCGAGCGGGGGGCGCTCCGCGGCGGCGTCGATCTCCTTCGCCCTGCGTCGGGCGCGCTCGCCGTCCAGGGCGAGGAATGCACCCCAAGGGTCGTCCTCTGAACGGCGCAGCGCCTCCTCGACGAGCTCCTCGGAGCTTGTCTGGCCGGAGGTGATGGCCGCTATCGATTGCTCTGCGGTTAGCGCCTCCACTCGGCCGTTCAGCCCATCCTCGGCACGCTGAAGCCGCCGCCCGCGACCTCGGGGGCCTCGCGCAGCGCCTCCTCGGCGGAAAGCTCTTCATGGGTCACGTCCTCGCCGAGCACGTTCTCGAGCTCCACCACGTGGGTGGTGACCGGCACGTCGTCGAGATCGAGCGAGGTGATGTGCTCGATGTGCTCCAGGATTCCGGACAGCTCCTCGCGCATCGTCTCCTGCTCCTCCTCGGAGAGGTGCAAGCGGGCGAGGCGGGCCACATGCCGCACGGTGTCGGGGTCGATCACGGCGCGAGACTCTAGCGGAGACGTCTA
>JAOTZF010000048.1 GCA_029861485.1 Thermoleophilia bacterium
TCAGAGTCGCGCTCAACGGGCCGAAGCGCGTCCGGCGTGGCCGCACGATCACCTATCGCGTGGTGCTGCGCAATCGCGGTAAGGCCTCCGCGCGCCGCGTCATGGTCACCCAGAGGGTCCCGCGCGCGCTGCGCCTGAAAACGCGCTCGAGGCGGGTCTCCTACGCCCGCGCAAAGGGCATCGTGAAGTGGAGCGCCGGCACCTTGCGCCCGGGGCAACGCAAGGTGCTCGTGCTGCGGTATCGCCTGCCCAATGCGGCGACATGGCGAATCGTCGCGCGGGCCAACGCCAAGGGCGCCAACACCAACCGCAAGAGCGCTCGCCGCATCACGCGCGTTCGACGCTGACGCGCTCAGCCCGGCCCCGGCCTCAGTCGTAGAGCGCGTCGATCTCGGCGGCGAACCGACGCGTGATCTGCGGCCTGCGCGGCTTGAGCGTTGGCGTCATGAGGCCGGCATCGATCGTCCACGGCTCGGTCGCCAAATGGGCCCGCCGTATCTGGGCATATCCCGGAAAGTCCCGCAGGCTGGAGGACATGCGCGCGAGTGCCGCCTTCTCGGCCAAGCGGTCGGTGAGTGCCGCGGGGTCCTCCGGATCCAGGGCGAGCTCCCGGGCGAACGCGTGCCAACGCCGCTGGTCGAGGACGGTCAGGGCGACCAAATAGGGCTTGCCCTCGCCGAGAACCAGCACTTGGTCGAAGAGCGGGTCGAGTGAGATCGCGATCTCCATGTCCGCGGGGGGCATCTTCTCCCCGCTGGCCAGGGCGATGATCTCCTTTAGCCGGCCGGTGATGAAGTAGTGCCCGTCCTCGTCGACCCGACCCTGGTCCCCGGTGTGCAGCCAGCCCTGGTCGTCGATCGCATCTCGGGTCGCCTGGACGTTCCTCCAGTAGCCAAGCATCACATGGGGCCCGCGGGTCAGGATCTCGTCCTGCGCGCCGATCCTCACGTCGACGCCGGGCAGCGGTAGCCCGATGCTGTCCGGCTTGGCGTTGTCGACGCGGTTCACCGTGACCGTCGGGCCGGCCTCGGTCAAGCCGTAGCCCTGGTAGATGGGCAGGCCCAGGCTGAAGAAGAGGCGCGCGACCTCGGGAGGCATGGCGGCGCCGCCCGAGATGGCAAACGACAAGCGTCCTCCCAGGCGGCTCCGAATCGGCCGGGCGACTAGCCTGTCGAGCGCGGGCCACAGGAGGAGCTTCGGTGACCATGAGCCGCGCCCAAACCGGCGTTCGAATCGACGCCAGCCAACGGCGCAGGCGAAATCGAACAGCCCCTGCCGGAACCGGGATTCCTGCTCGAGCCGAGCCATGATCTTCGCGTAGACCGTCTCGTAGACCCGCGGCACCGAGATCAGGATCGTCGGCCGCACGCTCCGGATGTCCTCGGCCAGTTGCGGGATTCCACGGGCATGTGCGGTGAGCCCGCCGATCATCATGGCCATGTAGTAGCCGGCGGTCCTCTCGAGCATGTGCGAGAGCGGCAGGAACGAGAGAAAGACCTCATCGGTGGTGAAGTCTCCGCAGCTGGCCGACGCATAGGCATTCGCCAGCACGTTTCGGTGGCTGAGCATGACCCCCTTTGGGCGTCCGGTAGTGCCTGAGGTGTAGACGATGGTCGCGAGGTCATCCGGCTCGCCGTCAAGCGCCCGCAGTGGTCCCTCGAGCCCGAAGAGCCACTGCGTAAGAGAGGTCAGGCGGGGGTCCTCCGGTCGATCCTCCAGCTCGAGCGAGCCCAAGGTCACGATGCGCATCACACCGCTCAAGCCGTCGCCCACACGCTGGAGCTCCCGCCACTGGCGCCGTCCCTGGACTACCAGCAGCTTCGCGTCGGCGTGCTCGATGATGTACGCGACGCTGCCTGGCCGATCGTTGGCGTACAGCGGCACGGTAACGAGGCCGAGACCAAGCGCTGCTTGGTCGAAAAGGACCCACTCGCGGCAGTTTCGGAGCATCACCGCCACCCGGTCGCCTGGGGCGAGACCCTCCTTCAGCATCGCTTGCTGCCAGCGACCGACCTCCGTCCCCATCTCGCGCCATTTCGTGTCGATCCAGGTCCTGCGCGCGACCTCGAAGTGGCGGTAAGCGGCGGCCGACGGAGTGCGCCGGAGCCGCTCCCGAAATAGCCCGGCCAAGGTCCGGGCATCCTCTGGCGTGATGTAGTCCTGTTCCATTGCTCGGCCGCTGCGGTCTGCGCGCGTCGCCTCCAGCGCCGTACGGATCAGCCTAAGGTCTCAGCGCACGAGGGACCACTGGCGCGTGGCGCTATGGCGGTGCGGCCCACTTCTACGACATCGGGAATCCGGCGCTCGGCACAGGTTCGGCGTCACCTCGTCTGACGCCGAACCCCACCGAGATCGAGGCGCTCGGTGGCCAGTCCGACGGTCGGTGCGGGTGGCCGGCGTTCGGCCAGGACCCAAGCCCGCGGCGTCCGCTTTCGGTGTCCGAGCGCGCTAAGGCCCATCGGGTTACCGCGATCCGCCGCTAGGGCGTCGGCAGCCAGTAGCGCTCGGTCGGCTCGAGCGTGCGCGGGTCGGAGAACTGAGGGCCGGTCCCGCAGAGGCCGCGTAACTGCGACGGGTAGTGCGCGGCGGCCGTGGCCTTGCGCCGCACGTCGATCGGGACGTCGACCTTCGCCATGAACTCGCCCCGGATCTTCGCGATGCGCGCGGCCTCCCGGTCGCCACGGCCCGCGCGCCGGTACGGGAACTCCTCGTAGAGCAGCAGCGAGCGGGGCGGCACCGCACGGGCGAGCGCATTGCGCACCATCAGGTGGTCGGGATGGGGTGCGATCCGCGGCCGCCGGCGCGCCCTGCCGAGCGTGGCCGAGAGCGGGCCGTTCCGTTCCCCCGCACCCACCGGGGCGAGAATCACTCCCGGCGGGTGCGAGCGCAGCCAGTCGCGGGCCAGCAGCGCCAGCCGCTCGCCCTCGGCGGGCTCGCGAGGCGCCGTCAAGTACTGGTGCTCCAAGAGGTCCATCAGCTCGAGGCGATGCGGCGTGCCCCGGAAGGCCTGCCGCTCCTCTGCACTCCGGGCGGCATTCGCCTCGCGAGAGTCGGAGAAGCCGCAGGCCGCGTCCCATTCGGCGCTGATCGGATCGTCCGGAGCGCCGCCGAAGACGGTCAGCACGTGGATCGGCGCGGGGCGTACCAGGATGGCCGTGCAGCTCAGCCACGCATCGTCCATGTGCGGCGATACGAGCAGCACCGGTGCGTCGCGAATGCGTGCGAGCTCTGCCCAGTCGCTGTCGTGGGACCCCGTCATGGCTGATGGAGCCTATGCGTCCCGCCGTTGGCGGCACTAGCCGAAAGTCGGTCGGCGTGGGTCATGGCGATTGTCAGCCTCGGTCGAGCGATACCGGTACCGACACCGGTGGATTGCGCGATTTCGTGACTTCAGGGAGGACTGACGTGCGCATCCTGGTCGACAACGGCGAGTACGGACTCGTCAACAAGGGCGATCTGGCAATCATCCAGGTCACCGTCAGCCGGCTCCGCGAGCTCTGGCCGAACGCTGAGATCGGTCTGGTCACCGAGGCTCCGGCCAAGGTGGGCATGTACTTCCCGGGCGTGACGCCGGTGCCCTACTCCGGTCCGGGGGGTTGGCCGGAGCCCGGCATGCCCCTACGCATCGCCGAGCGGGCTCCGGGGCTCCTCCGGGCCGGTCTCGATGCAGGCCAAGCGACCACGACCCGGGCGCGTAACGCCGCTCGGCCGCTGAAGCGGGCCATTCGCGCGCCGCACGACCCACTAGATGCGGAGCCAGAGGTGCCGCAGATCGACTATCGGCCCGCCCCGGGCGCCGTCCGAGAGGCGGATCTCGTCGTGTGCGCCGGCGGTGGCTACATGACCGACGCCCACGCCGGTGGGGTCTCGCGCACGCTCTCCATCCTGAGCGCGGCCGTCGACGCCGGGATTCCCACGGCGATGTTCGGCCAGGGCATCGGCCCCCTCGAGCGGTCGGAGCTCGCCTCCCGCGCGAAGGAGGTGCTGCCGCGGCTGGAGCTGATCGCACTTCGCGAGGGCGTACGCAGCCCGGCCCTGCTCGGGGAGCTCGGCGTACCGGCTGAGCGGGTGGTCGTGACAGGCGACGACGCCATCGGACTCGCCGTGGCGCTCCGGTCTTATGCGGCCGGCCCCGACCTCGGTATCAACCTGAGGCTCGCCGAGTACACCGACGTCAAGCGCGAGCAGGTGGTCGACGTCAGCGCCGCCGTTCAGGCGGCGGCGAATGCACGGGTGGCGTATCTGTCGCCGATCTATGTATCGGAGTGGCAGGACGAAGATCGTCTGGGCACGCTGGAGATCGCCGGCGACTACCCACTGATTCGTCCCGACCACAGCCGTCACGCGCCGCCGTCGGAGGTGATCGAGCGCGTCGGGCAGTGCCGCGTGCTCGTCACGAGTACCTACCACGCCGCGGTCTTCGCCCTCTCGCAAGGCATCCCGACGATCTGTCTGCCCAGGAGCCAGTACTACATCGGCACGTTCGAGGGCCTCGCGAACCAATTCCCGACCGGCTGCAAGCTCGTGCCGCTGGACACCCACGGCCTGAGGGACTCGCTGACACGCGGTATCCACGCCATGTGGGACCAGGCGCCGGACCTGCGCTCGACGCTGCGCGATGCGGCCGCCGGGCAGGTGGCCGCCAGCCGGACCGCGTATCGGCGCCTGCGCGAAGCTCTCGACAACGACCGCCTGGCGCAGTCGACGGGTGAGCGCTCGCCGATCTCCGCGGCGAGCTGAGCCACGGGTCGAGGTCAGCCCCGGCCGGGTGTAGCCTCGGGGCGTCCTAAGTCCCGGACCAGAGAGGACGCCTGTGAGCTTCACCGCTGACGAGAGCTACCTGTCTCGCGACATCGCCGATGTCGATCCCGCCGTCGCCGAGATCCTCGCCGACGAGCTCGTGCGTCAGTCAGAGACGCTCGAGATGATCGCGAGCGAGAACTTCACCTCTCGCGCGATCCTTCAGGCCGTCGGTTCGGTGCTCACGAACAAGTACGCGGAGGGTCTGCCCGGAAAGCGGTACTACGGCGGCTGCGAGGTTGTCGACCGGGCAGAGGAGCTGGCCATCGCCCGCGCGAAGCAGGTCTTCGGCGCGGATCACGTCAACGTGCAGCCCCACTCGGGCTCCACCGCCAACGAGGCCGCCTATCGCGCGGTGCTGAAGCCCGGCGACCGAGTGATCGCGATGGGGCTCGCCCACGGCGGCCACCTCTCGCACGGTCTCAAGGTGAACGTCTCGGGCGCGACCTACGAGTTCCACCACTACGGCGTGCGCCGGGACGACCACCGCATCGATATGGATCAGGTGCGCGAGATGGCGCGCGACATTCGACCCCAGCTGATCATCGCGGGCGCCTCCGCCTACCCTCGCATCATCGATTTCCCCGCCTTTCGTGAGGTCGCCGACGAGGTGGGAGCGCTGTTCATGGCGGACATCGCGCACATCGCCGGGCTCGTGGCGGCCGGGGTTCACCCGACGCCGGTGGGCCACGCCCAGATCGTCACCACTACCACCCACAAGACGCTCGGTGGCCCGCGAGCCGGCATCGCGATGTGCGACGCGGAAATCGCCCGCGATCTCGACCGCGCGGTCTTCCCCGGATTGCAGGGTGGGCCCCTTATGCACGTCATCGCGGCCAAAGCCGTCGCCTTGGGGATGGCGCAGACCGAGGAGTTCATCGAGCGCCAGCAGCGTACGGTCAGCAACTGCCGAGCACTCGCGGACGTGCTCACTCAGCGAGGGGTCTCGCTGGTGAGTGGTGGCACCGACAATCACCTGGTTTTGGTCGACCTGTCGAACACCGACCTGACCGGCGTCGACGGTGAGGAGCGGCTCGATCGGGCGGGGATCACCGTCAACAAGAACGGCGTGCCCTTCGACGAGCGGCCCCCGACGGTCACCTCCGGCCTGCGTATCGGCACCCCGGCGCTGACCACCCGCGGATTGGGCAACGACGACATGCGCGAGGTGGGGGAGATCATCGCCGACGCGCTGGCCCCCGAGATCGACGACGCCGGGCTCGAGGACTTGAGGGCGCGCTCCGGCGCCATCGGCGAGCGCTTTCCGCTCTATCCGCGCCTTGGCGCGGGATTCGCCATTCAGGCCTAAAAGGGCAGAACCACCCGCGCTTTCTGCAGATAGGAGGTACCGATTCCGTGACGCGCGAGGCGATGGGAAGGCCGTACCTTGAGATCGCGTCGGACCCAGGGTTCCCGCTGACGCCTCCCCATCGCGGTCGGCGAGCCTTCGCCCGCAGCAGCCGGACGGCCTGCGCCGACGCTTTCGGTGCTACGCCGGAGTGAGCTCGACAACCGGGAACTGTCGGTCGGTCTTCTTCTGGTACTCCGCGTAGTCGGGCCACATCTCGAGGCACTTCGACCAGACCGCCTCGCGCTCGGCACCCTGCAGCGTCTGCGCCGCGGCGTCCATGACGTGGTCCTTCACCTGGATGCGCACCTCAGGTTCGGCGTCGAGATTGAGGTACCACGCCGGGTGCTTGGGCTTGCCGCCAAATGATGCCACCACGTAGTACTTGCCGGCGTCTTCCACGTATATCAACGCGTTTCGACGCAGCTTCCCGGATTTGCGCCCCATCGTGGTCAGCACCAGAGTCGTGGCGCCGTTCCAGTCGTAACCGTCTGTGCCACCGCTCTCTACGTATTGGCGGGTGTGCTCGGCCACCCAACCGATCGCGTTGTCGAGCGGTTCTTCGTCGGGAAGAGGCATTACATCTCCCGTCGTGGATTGCCGGTGAGTCTAGCTCCCCCTGCGGCGTAGTCCCTCTCGCGCTTCTGGAAAGCCTCTGCCTCGATGTGCTCCTGACGACCACGAGGTCGGGTGAGTGCGAGACGGGGCCACCGCCGGCTCCCCGGCCGCGAGCCAGGGACATCAGACGGCCGCGGAGCACGAAGGTCGCGAAGAGGCTGCCATCTGCATCGTCGATGCCATCGCGGACGGCCGAACCCGTGAGGTCGTCCGGCGGAGCTCCTCCGCCGCGGCGTAACCGGAGTCCGTGGCGACTACCAGACGGGGTTGTGATAGATGCTGATGTCTCCCGAGCCGCCGTGCTCGGCGAAGAACTGGGCGGCCTGGTCCTCGAAGGTGTCGCCCCAGCTCCCGCCGGGCTGGGGCGCATAACCCTGCGTGGCAACGGCTTGGAGCTGGACCTCGGTCACACGCTGCTGGACGGCCTTGTCGACGGCCGCCGAGATGGTCGTGGCCACCTGGGGGCCGAGGAACGCGGCGGCCGCCCGGTTGGCGGGGCCGAGATCCTCGGAAACCAAGGGCACGCCGGCCAGCTGGGAGTAGGTCGTCGAGACCACCTCGAGCATGCGGTTGCTGAACAGCGCGTCATCGAGCAGGCCCAGTAGACCAAGATGATCGGGCACGAGGTCCTGCTCCTGCAGGAAGTACTGGACGACCTTCTCCATCAGGGGCGCGATCTGGTCCAGTCCGCCCGTGAGCTGCGCCGCCCCGACCGTGCGCTCGATCAGCACGGGCACGCTGTCGACGTAGTTGCGGCTGATCGCGACGGCCTCGGAAACGACCTGGTCGCCAGGGGGGCCGTCGTCTCCCCCGAGGGTGAAGGCGAGGTGCTGCCTCAGAGGGGCATCGTCCTGGGCGGAGGAGATCTTGGCGCGGATCCGCTCGAGCATGGCTACTTTCGGCCGAGGAGCGCGTTGACGATCTCACGCGCAACCTTTGGCGGGAAAGCGGTTCCGTCAGCCACCTCCGCTTCTGTGCGCTTCGCGATCGCCGAGGCCTCCGGGTCCCCCTCGACGGCCGCGAGCAGGCTCTCGCGCACCTCGCTCCAGAGCCAGTCGCTCGCCTGCGCGCTGCGCAGGCGAGCGAGACGGCCATCCGCGGCGAGGGCGCGATGACGCTGCTCGATTTCCTCCCAAACCTCGTCGAGACCCCGGCGCTCGAGCGCCGATGCCACCAGCACCGGGGTGGGAAGCCCCTCATGGCGGGGCCGCATCAGGTGTGCGGCCGCGGCGTACTCCCCCCGGGCGCGCTCCGCCGCCGCCTCGAGCTCGCCATCGGCCTTGTTGACCACGATCAGGTCCGCAAGCTCCATCAGCCCCCGCTTGATCCCCTGGAGCTCGTCGCCACCGCCCGGGCTGATCAGCAGCATGAGGTGGTCGACCATTCCCGCCACGGCGACTTCGGACTGGCCGACGCCCACGGTCTCGATCATCACGACGTCGGCGCCCCACGCCTCCACGAGCAGCATCGCCTCGCGGGTGCGCCGGGCGACGCCGCCCAGCGTTCCGCCAGAAGGCGACGGCCGGATGAAGGCCTCATCGCGGCGTGAGAGCTCCTCCATGCGGGTCTTGTCCCCCAAGATCGAGCCGCCGCTGAGCGAGCTGGTCGGGTCGACGGTGAGGACCCCGACGCGCCTCCCGGCGTCCGTCAGCCGCACGCCCAGGGCCTCGATCATGGTGGACTTGCCGGCGCCGGGAGCTCCCGACACGCCGACGCGCAGGGCACCGCCGGAGACCGGCATCGCGCGCCGGATGAGCTCGACGGCGCTCTCGTGATCTTCGTCGTGCGTCGACTCCACGAGCGTGATCGCGCGAGCGAGGGCGCGGCGGTCGCCCCCGATAAGCGCATCGGCGAGCCCGCTCAAACCCTCGCGCGGCGCTCGATGAGCTCGAGCATCTCCTCGGCCGCTCGCGGGATGTTCGTGCCCGGGCCGTAGACGGCTGCGACGCCCGCGTCATAGAGGTAGTCGTAGTCCTGCGGCGGTATCACTCCGCCGACCACGACCAGAGTCTCATCAGCGCCCAGGGAGCGCAGCCGGCGGATCAGGTCGGGCACCAGCGTCTTGTGGCCGGCCGCCTGGCTGGAGATGCCCACGACGTGCACGTCGCTGTCCATCGCGTCTTGCGCGGCCTCCTCGGGCGTCTGGAAAAGCGGCCCGACGTCGACGTCGAAGCCAAGGTCCGCGAAGGCGGTCGCGATCACCTTTGCGCCGCGATCGTGACCGTCCTGGCCGAGCTTCACCACGAGCATTCGCGGCCGGCGCCCCTCCTGGGCCGCGAACTCGTCCACGTCCCGTTGGATGCGGGCGAAGTCGTCGTCGTTCTCATACGCGGAGCCGTAGATGCCCGAGATACTCCGGATCACCGCGCGATGCCGGGTGAACACGACCTCCAGGGCATCGGAGATCTCACCCACGGTTGCGCGGGCCCTGGCCGCCTCGACGGAGAGCTCAAGCAGGTTGGCATCGTCGCGCGCTCCCTCGGTGAGGGCGGTGAGCGCCGCCCGGCAGCGATCGTCGTCGCGGGCGCTGCGCACCGCCTGCAGTCGCGCGACTTGGGCTTCGCGTACCGCGGAGGTGTCGACCTCGAGGATCTGGGGCGGCTCCTCCTCGTCGAGCCGGTACTCGTTGACCCCCACAACGACCTCGTCCCCGCGATCGATGCCAGCCTGGCGCCGTGCGGCGCTCTCCTCGATCCGCAGCTTGGGCATTCCCGCGGCGACAGCCTTCGTCATGCCTCCGAGCTCCTCCACCTCCGTGATGAGCTTCCACGCCTCCTCGGCGAGGGAGTGGGTGAGATGCTCCACGAAGTAGCTGCCGCCGAGGGGGTCGACGGTGCGCGCCACGCCGGTCTCCTCGGCCAGGATCAGTTGGGTGTTGCGCGCGATCCGCGCCGAGAAGTCGGTGGGCAGCGCCAAGGCCTCGTCGAAGGCGTTGGTGTGCAGGCTCTGCGTGCCACCGAGCACCGCCGCAAGCGCCTCGTAGGCCGTGCGTACGACGTTGTTGTAGGGGTCGGCTTCGGTCAGCGACACGCCCGAGGTCTGGCAGTGGGTGCGCAGCATCA
>JAOTZF010000049.1 GCA_029861485.1 Thermoleophilia bacterium
GAGTTCATTGAGTCGCTGCGTCAGGCGTAGCTCAGCACTCATACCGGCGAGCATGTCGCCGAAGGACGCCGCCTCTCAAGGCCGGCGGGCCAGGGGAAGGGCTTCGGGTGGCCGCGAGAGCGCAAGCCGGATGGAGGCGGGCTCGGAGCGGACTCAAATGCTTGCCGGAGGGCCTTGCGATGGACGCCTGGTAGCGATGAGACCGTTGATCCGCGAGGAGCGTTCCCGGCCTTCAACCCGCGGGTGCTTTGGACCCAACATGGACCCAACCACACCGCCGAAGAGGCCGTCAGAACCGAGCAGGTAGAGGTCGGCCACGGCCATGCAATGCTCGGGTGCGCTCGGGCGGCTCATCGAAGGGCGTGTGGTTGTAGACGTTCAAGGTGGTCGTCCTCTTGGAGTGCCCGGCGATCTCGCTCACCAGCGGCAGCGGCAGCCCGGCGTGGGCGAGTAGCGAGACGAAGCGGTCCTTGAAGCGGTGCGCGGTGAAGTGGCGGGTGCCTGCGGTTCTAGCGGGGTGGAGGTCTAGGGTCGGCTGTAACCAAAAGCGCGCCGCCACCCGGTGCGATCGCTACCTGACGGTCAGCTTGCTGGTGAACCTCGCGGCCCCAACACGTTTGCCCCCGGACGACGACCGTGTTGGTCCTCTTGCCCTTGGCGGTCCTTGCCGCGACCTTGGCGTTGACCCGCACGCTCACCGTCCTGCCCCTCGCGATTGTGCCGAGCCTGAAGATGACCCGGCGCCCGCGTCCCCTGAAGCGATGCGCTTCGGCCAGGACATGACCCAGAGCGAGATCGGCGAGAGGCTCGGCGTCAGCCAGGCCCATATCCATCGCCTCCTGAAGGCAGCTGAGGACCGGCTGCGGGAACTGCTTGACGCGCCATGAGGTTTCGCTGCGCCGGTATGGGGTACGTGCCTCGGTGAGCCAACTCACCGAGGCAGGGAATGAGTCGTCCTGACGCCTCATGAGAAGAGCGTCGAGGTGATCGACCTCGGATGACACAACGCGAATAAGGGCTCACCCTAGGACCCGATGAGCCTCATCCAGGATCCGACCCAAGTCGATTGACGACTCCTCCTCGATCACCCTTCGCAGGGCCGGAGTCACCTGCTCGAAGGCGTCGAGCAATGACTGTAACGCGGCGCGCTGCTGGCGCATGCGGGCCGCCTCCTCGGCCGGCGTCACGAGATCGTCGACGATGGAGCCCTCGGCGCGCGATCCGACCAGCGGCTCTGCCACGCCCCGAACCCACACCAGTGAGCGGCGCCCCGGCCCCCGCTCTTCGGTGATCGGCTCCACCGCGACCACTTCGTCCGATCGCACGTACTTGCCATAACCGAGCCTCACGAGCTGGCCGCTTTGAATGCGCATTACCACCTCCCGATAGAACTGTACGCGTCGCCACCGGCAGTCGCGCAATGCGGACGGGGCGCCGAGACCCTGTCGAATATCGGGCCGCCCCATCCGTGCGTTGAGAGCTTGGTGATGTACCAACTGCTGGGCGAAGGTCCGGTGCCTCCCCGGCCGATGCCGCCCCTGCGGGAGGCGCCGACGAGGGCCGCGTGGGTCAGACTTGTACGGTGACCACGCGCTAAGCGGCGCGGGCGTCTGAAGGCTCTTAAGGGGGGTCCTCGTCCTGAGTTCCCGGCTATTCGGTCAGCGGGTCGACCGGTTGGAGCCTCCTGGGCGTGCGCCGACACAAGTGCGCCTGGTGCTGGGAGCGCGGCGATGAGCGGCGCTCCGCTGGAGGGCATTCGGGTGGTGGACCTCACCCACCACCTCGGCGGCCCGCTGGCGACGATGGCTCTGGCGCAGCTCGGCGCGGACGTCGTGAAGGTCGAGGCACCTGGCGGGGACGAGTGGCGCTCGGTAGACGACGTGGCGGGCGAGAGCCGCCTGTTCCACTCAGTGAACCGCGACAAGCGAGGGGTCGTCCTCGACCTGAAGACCCCGGACGGCCGTTCTGAGCTGCTCCGCCTGGTCGACCGGGCCGACGTCTTGGTGCACAGCTTCTCACCAGGTGTGGTCGACCGGCTCGGTGTCGGCGCGGACGATCTCAGCGCGCGCCACCCCCGCCTGGTCTACTGCTCACTGTCGGCGTTCGGACCACACCGGGGCAGGGGCAGCGACATCGCCGTCCAGGCCGAGTCGGGCCTGATCGCGGCGAACGACGGGCGCATCGTGCCCTTGCCGATTCACGACACCATCGTGCCCTGGATTATGGTCTCTGGCATTCTCGCGGCCCTGATCGAGCGCGAGCGAAGCGGGCGTGGCCAGGTGGTCGAGACCTCGTTGCTTGAGGCGGCCGGGGCGCTCGCGGCCCACCGGTCGGTGCGCGACGAATCGGGCGAGCCGCTCTTCAACCGGTTCGTCGGCGCCCTCTACCGCACCTACCCTACGGCTGACGGCGACATCGCTATTGCGTGCTACGCGCCACGCCTGCAGGAGCGACTGCTAGAGGCGCTCGGACTCGCGGAGCTACTGGACGACCCGCGCTTCTCGGACCTTGAGTCGCGAGCCCGACACACGAACGAGCTCGCTGAGCTGATCTCCGCGCGGTTGCGCGCCGACACGGCCGAGGGGTGGTGCCGGCTGCTGCGCGACGCCGACCTTCCGCACGGCGTGGTGGCCGCCGAGCCGCTCTCGCTGCTCGACCACCCTGACGCCCGCGCACTCGGGCTGGTGGTCGAGATGGAGGACCCGACCCTCGGGCCGGAGCTGGTCCTCGCGCCGCCCCTTCGTTTCTCCCGCACCCCCGCAGCCACCCGCCGACCGGCGCCGAGGCTCGGCGAACACGCCGCCGAGGTGCTCTCGGAGTGGGCGCTCGAGTAGTCGCGCTCAAAAGAGAGGCGTTGATACGGCCCAAGAGTCGGGGGTCCGTCGCGCGAGACGTCCAGGCGCACGCCCGGCGAAGAGCGCCAGCGGGCGAATGCTCGAGGTCGTTTACAGGGGTCAGCCCGCGGGCGGTGAACACCCAAGAACGATGGGGAATTCGCTTGCCGAACGTCGCAGCCGGCTCAACCTGAGCCGCGAGGTGCTCGCAGCGTACGAGCCTGGCTCAGCCCCGTGAGCGTGGCCACACCGCTCCCTCTGCTGCATCTGGCCAACGTGTCGGGAATCGTCGATACCGAGGGAGTCGGCCCCACGGACGTACTCCTCGCGGTCGTGGTCGGCGCTCTCACCGTGATCGTGGCGGTAGCCGTTAGCTGGGCGATCCGTCGTTGGCTCGACCGGCCGGAGTCCGGCTCACAAGAGATAGCGGCCCTGGCGGCCCGCCTCGCGCGCTGGGCCATCGTCATCATCGGAGCCTCATGGGCGCTGAGCTTCGTCGGCGTAAGCTTGGGCTGGCTCGGGCTAACGGTCGTGGCGATGCTGGTGGTGGTCGTGATGGTGTTGCGCCCTCAGCTCGAGGGCCTCGCGGCTGCGGTGGTGGTCACGACCCGCCCGGCCTTCGGTGTCGGCGACGAGATCGAGGTGCTCGCCCACAAGGGCGAGGTCCTGGAGGTGACCGCCCGCAGCGTCGTTCTCCGCCTTCGAAATGGCCAGCGCGTCCATGTCCCGAACAACACCCTGTTGTCGGAGGTCGTGACGGTCATCTCGACGGACCGACCCCGGCGCACGGAAATCACCTTCGAGGTCGAGGAGCATCAGGATATCGATCGCCTTGAGCGCCTCTCGCTGGCGGCGATCGCCGGCCTGGCGAACGTGGCGGATGAGCCCGCCCCGGTGCTAAGGGCGCGCGACCTCGGGTCCGGGGCCGTCACGGTTGCGATCCGCTTCTGGCACGACTCTCGGATCAGCTCCGAGATCCAGGCGACCGATGAGGCAGTGAGGGCGCTCAGGCGCCTCTACGCGGCAGAGGGCATCACCACCGATACAGAGCGCCTGTCGGTGACCCTACGGTCGGCTCGGGAGCGACAGGCCTCGTGAGGCGCGCAATCGCGCGCGTGCCATGACGCGATTCCACCTCGCCCTTTAGTAACGAGAGGCGCTGCTTGCGCTCCCACAAGGGCGCTCTCGGGCCTCGGTTCTCTGCGCCGCGGGTCTGGATTGAAGAGGCCTCCCTGGCCTCTTCATCGTTGGCGATGGCCCGTGAGGGCCCCTTCGGCTGTTCGCTCGCCCAAGGGTCACGTTCGCCGTTCGAGCCCGCAAGGCAGGCGGCGTCGGAATTTGGCTCTGGCGACCTCTCGGTAGGGGCCAGGTGACGCATTTGCCACCCGAGGATGGCCAGCCAGATCATCATGGTGGCAACGAAGACCCGCTGGGCCAGCCCCAGCGGCCACCCTTTGGGGAGGGCGATCACCCACGACCCGCCAGATGACCATCGCGATCGCGAACCAGAGCGCGGTCCGCCACACGCCGAGACCCGCGGCGAAGAACACCGATTTCATCAGCCACCCATAGTCACCGAGGGCGTACTCGCGGATGAAGTGCTCCACGGGGTCCGGGTCGGTGTCAAGGACGTGCAGAGCGGCCACCGCGACCACCGAGTACGCGACGCTGATGAGGGCGATCGATCCGAGCTGCCTGACAGACCGCACAGCGCCACCAGTCGCATCCACCCGTGTTGTCACGTCGGTCCCTTGGCTCACCGATTACCGGCGGATGAAGAGTGACCCGTCTGAGCCGGCGAGGTGGTGCGCTTACCGGTAGGAATCCTGAGTCGTCTCAGAGCCCCAGCCAGCCCGCAGCGACGGCGATTGCTCCTGGCGCGTTGAGTCCGGCCCCGCGAGATAGCTAACGCCACACCGCCGGCCGACGGTTGCCCTCCGGCAGACATTCGGAGTGATCGGTCGGCCGCAGCTCACTGACGGCTCTGCATCGACGGCTCACAAGGAGGGCTGTGGCCGGTACGCCATCCACCTTGGTGCGTCCGCACTCCCTGCCGTAGACCGCTCAGTGCGTCCGCTCAGCAGGCCGGTTTGGCTCCGGCGGCCTTCGGGGTCTTCATCCGCGGGACCGACCCGACATAGGCTGGCGTTCTCGCTCACTCTCTTGGGGGACTCAAATGAAGCTCAGACCAGTAATTGCCGGAGCGGCTGCCGGCGCTGTGCTTGCTATTGGCGGCCTGGCAGCGCTTCAGCTCGGAACTGGCACCGCCCAGGGCCAGTCGCACAACACCGTGACCCAGGCCGATCTCAAGGCGGCGAATGATCGGTCGATTCGCGCGATCAAGCAAGGGACATCCGTTTGGAACTCGCTGGGCAAATACCTTGCCGCCGACGGGACGCGCATCTCGTTGCAGACCCCGCGGATCAGCCAGCAGGCCGGTACCGGTGACAAAGGGCTGCCGACGGGCACGATCAAGGATGGGGCCGTGACGGAAGGCAAGCTCTCCTCCGGCGTCAAAGCTCAGCTCAACGAGATCTACACCGCTGCTGTGCTCAACACCCCGGGGGCGGAGCCAAGTCTCGTCCGTGGCAAGGGAGCTACCGTCGTCACACGGACCACCGGTCTCCCAGTCGGCGCGTTCGATCTGGCGTTCGGCGCGAACGACATCAGCCAGTGCACTTGGACGGCCTCGGTGGGCACGGTGCAGCCAGGGGCCTTCACCCCAGTCTTCGGCGCCTTCATCCCGTATACGACTCTGCTCAACAACACGACCCTGCGGGTGTTCACGTTCAACGACGCGGGCGCGCTCGCAGACGGACCGTTCCAGGTCCATGTGATCTGCTGAGCGCCTGCGGCCGGATGTCCGGCCGACGCGAGTTCGCAAGCGACTGCGCTCAGGCATTTTCAGCCACCGGGCGCGGTCGCTCGCGCGTCGCGCCGCCAGTAAGTCGTCGCGCGTTTTCGACCCAACCTGGACCCAACGAGGTGTACCTCAGTGGGTTCTAACGGGCGCTATGGGCACTGCGCGATCTCTAGCGATTGCAGGGAAGGTGTCCCTATGCAGGGATTTCTTAAAGCCTCCCGGTCTTAGAGCCCGGTGTCCTCCACTTGGATATCTTCCTCGGCTAAGGACCACTTTTCGGCCTGTCGCCACCCCGACGTCCGGGGTCGGATCAGCCGTGCGGCATTCGGCGATGGCCCCTAGACCCGCCTGGCCGACAGGACCTATGCTCGCGCAGGAGCGATCGAATCCAAGGGGGGACCGCATGGCCATCAAGCTTCTTCTTCACGGAAAGTTGCGCGACGGGAATGCCGACGGATACCGCGACTTGGCAGCCCGCGCGACCGCCTTGGCTCGAGAGGAAGAGGGCACGCTGGAGTACAAGTGGCTTCTGAGCGATGACGGCCACATCGTCAACGCGGATGGCTACACCGACGAGTCGGCGATGTTCGCGCACGTGGGGGACATGACCGATCGCGGGCTGCTCGAGGAATACGTGGGTCTGGTCGAGATCGAGGGCTTCTACGTTTTCGGATCGGTGAGCGACGAGACCCGGAAGGCGCTCGCGGACTTCAACCCGATCTACTACTCGCTTGTCGAGACCCTGTAAGCCGCGGGCCGTACCGTTCGGCCTTTCCAGGGAAGAGCGCCAAACGCAGGGGATTCACGAACCCTCCCGGCCTTGGAGCCCGGTATCCTCCATCCGATGGTAGGCCCGCTCGGAGGCCTCTTCTCTTAGGACCGGATGAGATCCGCCGTGGGAGGTTCCCGAGGCATCGTGGTGGCCACCGGCACCTTGGCAGCCGTGCCACCGATACCCGGGCTTGCCGATGCTCCCTACTGGACCAGCCACCAGATTGTGGAGAGCGAGGAACGAGGGCATGGATCGCCTCCTACTCCGGAACGAACCCGAAGCCGGCCTTGCGCCCGGCGAGGTCTTCGAGGTCGAGTGCATCACGGTGCACACCCGTCAGTTCGCGTCCCCAGCACGACAACACCAGCCAGAACGAACGACAGGAGCCAACATAATGCAGCTTGCAATGGTCGGTTTGGGACGGATGGGCGCCAACCTCGTTCGTCGAGCCATGAAGGCAGGCCACGAGTGCGTCGTCTACGACGTCAACCCAGACTCGGTCGCCGACCTCGTCACCGAAGGGGCGACCGGAGCAGCCTCGCTCGAGGACCTCGCCGCCAAGCTCGACACGCCCCGCACGGTCTGGGTCATGGTGCCCGCCGGGCTGACCGGCCGGGTGGTCACCGACGTTGCCGAGCAACTCGACGCGGGCGACATCATCATCGACGGTGGCAACAGCTACTACCGTGATGACATCGACCGCGCCGCTGAGCTCCAAGAGGCCCGGATCCACTACGTCGACGTCGGCACCAGCGGGGGTGTGTTCGGCCTGGAACGCGGTTTCTGCCTGATGATCGGCGGCGAAACCGAGATCGTCGATTACCTCGACCCGATCTTCGGGGCGCTGGCGCCGGGAGTCGACGCCGCCGACCGATCCGAGGGCCGAACCGGCGAACCGACCCCATCAGAACACGGGTACTTGCACTGCGGACCCAACGGCGCCGGCCATCTCGTCAAGATGGTTCACAACGGGATCGAGTACGGGATCATGGCCGCCTATGCCGAGGGCCTGAACGTCTTGGCCCACGCCGGTATCGGTTCCGCCGTCCAGCGCCACGACGCCGAAACCACCCCGCTGCGCGACCCCCAGTACTACCGATTCGACATCGACATCCCCGAGGTGGCCGAGGTGTGGCGACGAGGCAGCGTCGTTGCGTCCTGGCTCCTTGATCTCACCGCGGTCGCTCTGCATCAAGATCCTGAGCTCGGCGGCTTCACCGGCCGCGTGTCGGACTCGGGCGAGGGACGCTGGACCGTGCAAGCTGCAGTGGACGTCGGCGTTCCGGCCCATGTCCTTACCGCAGCCCTGTACGAACGTTTCAGCTCACGGGGTGAGGCTGACTACGGCGATCGGCTGCTCTCGGCCATGCGTAGCCAATTCGGCGGACATGACGAGAGGGTCAGCTCGAAATGACCAACGATCGGGCCGACGCCCTCGTCTTGTTCGGCATCACCGGCGATCTCGCCGCCAAGAAGCTGCTCGCCTCGCTCTACAACCTGACGTGCCGTGGACGCCTTCCGCCAACCGTCGTGGGCGTGGCCTCCACCGAATGGGGCGTCGAGGAGTTGCGTGCTCACGTCAAGAGGGCGGTCGAGGCGGCGGGCGTGACCCTTGACGAAGCGATCTTCGCCAAGCTCGCCACGTCACTTCGATACGTTGCGGGTGACTATCGGAACGGCGAGACCTACCGGCAACTCGGCGACCTACTCGGCGCCGCCCGGCTCCCCGTCTGCTACCTGGCGATCCCACCGTCGCTGTTCGGCGACGTCGTCGAGGGCCTCGCCTCGATCGGCCTCAACCGGCACGCCCGAGTCGTCCTGGAGAAACCGTTCGGACGCGATCTCGCGTCGGCCCAACAACTCAACCGCACCCTCGATCGGCACTTCCCCGAAGAGGCCATCTTCCGCATCGACCACTTCCTGGGCAAGGAGCCGGTCCAGAACTTGATGGTGTTCCGCTTCGCGAACAGCATCCTCGAGCCGGTCTGGAATCGTCACTACATCGACAGTGTGCAGATCACCATGGCCGAGTCGTTCGGCGTCGAAGGCCGCGGCGGATTCTATGACGAGATCGGCACCCTGCGGGACGTCGTCCAGAACCATCTGCTCCAGATTGTGGCCCTGTTGGCGATGGAGCCCCCGGTTTCCGAGGCGCCCAACGCCCTACGCGACGAGCGATTCAAGGTGCTCACCGCAATGCAGCCGCTCCGGCCAGCCGACCTCGTGCGGGGCCAGTACGACGGATACCGCTCAGAAGAAGGGGTCAGCGCTGACTCAGAAACCGAAACCTTCGTCGCATTGCGGACCGAGATCGACTCCTGGCGGTGGGCAGGCGTGCCTTGGTACATCAGAGCCGGCAAACGCCTGCCGGCCACCGCGACCGAAGCGCTCGTCGAATTCAAAGGGCCGCCCCGCCTGCTCTTCGCCGATCCCAACTGCGCGCCGCATCCCAACCACCTGCGATTCCGTATGAAACCCGACGACTGCGTCACCCTCGAGATGCAGGCCAAGAAGCCCGGCGACGCTCTGCTCAGCCGGCCGGTTCCCCTCCAAGTCGTCAACGCGGAAGGCACGTCAGGCGGCCGCGAGGCCTACGAGCGGCTCCTCGACGACGCCTTGAGCGGCGACGCCCGCCTGTTCGCTCGCCAAGATGGCGTCGAAGCGGCGTGGCGGATCGTGCAACCCGTATTGGACGACCACCGACCCGTCCAGCCCTACACGGCCGGCACCTGGGGGCCACCCAACGCCCCCCAGCCCGATGGCGGATGGCACGACATCAACGAGGACAAGCGATGAGCGACATCGTCTCTTGCCGTCGAACCACGTGATCCGACGCTGGAACGATGGCTGTCACCTCCGCGGTGTCGAAGCGACGCCCTGATGGAGATCCTCACCGTGGACGACGTCGTTCAGAAGGCAGCAAGCCTTCTCGTTGGCCAGCTCCGCGCCAACACGACCACCGGGCGCAGTGCCTCCATCGCGTTGAGCGGCGGCCGGACCCCCTGGGCGGTGCTCGCACGACTCGCGCAAACCGACCTGCCATGGGAACGCGTGCACGTCTACCAAGTCGATGAACGCATCGTTCCCCTCGGCGAGCCGACACGAAACCTCACCCATCTCGACGCGACGCTGCTCTCGCGCGTCCCGGCCATCGGGCACCCACTCCCGGTAGACGAACCCGACCTCGACGCCGCGGCTCAACGCTATGCGGCCGAGCTTCCCCATGTACTTGACATCGTTCATCTCGGCCTCGGCCCCGACGGGCACACCGCATCGCTGGTGCCCGCCGACCCCGCCCTCGAGATAACCGACCGGGACGTCGCGATCACCA
>JAOTZF010000050.1 GCA_029861485.1 Thermoleophilia bacterium
GACACCCAGCGGACTCGCCTCGAGAACCACGGCCCTCTTGACGTCGTTCAGCGTTTCGTTGAGCTCGATGCCGCGCCGGATGTTCTTGACGTAGGTCAGCCCCTCGAGCTCGTTACCGGGGACCTCGGGCAGCTTGTAGTTGAAGCCGCTGCAGATGATCAGCTTGTCCCACGAGAGGACCTCGCCGTTCGCGGTCATCGTCTGGTTCTTCGCGTCGACTTCGCTCACGCGAGTCTCGCGCCGCAGGTCGATGCCCGCTTCCGCGTAGTTCTCGGGTCCGGCGAGGAAGAGGCGCTGGAACTCCGGGATCTCGCCGGCGATGACGTAGGGGATCCCGCACGGCGAGTAGGCGACGTCCTCGTACTCCGTGCAGATCGTCACCTCAGCATCAGGATTCGTGCGCTTGGCCATCGATGCCGCGCTGATCCCCGCGGCGCCGCCGCCGATCACGCAGATCCGTTCCGCCATATCTTTCTCCCCCTGGGCAGGCTTTCTGACAAGTATCCAATGGTCACGCCAGCCTGACTAGTCCCCGCCGTGCACCTCGTAGGTCACGCGGGGCGGCTCGGCGAGCGTGTTCGTAACCCAGCAATACCGCTTCGCCGCCTCCACGAGGCGCTCGAGGACCGCATCCGCAAGCTCGGACCTGACGGCCACTTCGTAGTGCCCGTAGCGAAGCTCCTTGCCCGCGCGCTGGGCCGTGACGTCGACCGCGAGGTCGTGGATCTCGATCCCGCGTTTGCTGGCCGCGAACGCCACCGCCATGCAGAAGCACGACGCCAGACCGGCGGTCAGCAACTCGGTTGGCATGGGCCCGGAGTCGTCGCCGCCGACGCTCAGAGGCTCGTCCGCCCGGAGGCGATGCCCGCGACCGCAGATCTCCGTTCGGAACCCGCCCCGCCACTCCGCCGTCCATACCGTCGCATCTGTGCTCACGCGATCTCCTCGTAGAGCCTTTCGTGGGCCGCCGCCGCCGCACCCCATGTGAACCGGTCGGCGGTCTTGCGACCCGCTGTCGTGAGGCGTCGGCGAATGGCCGGGTCGTCCAAGATCAGCTCGCACGCGGCACTCAGGCGCCTGCTGTCACCGACGGGTGCCATCAGGCAGTCCAGGTCCGGGGTGAAGTGCTCACGAAATACCGGAAGATCGCTGAGCACCACCGGGCACCCGCCCGCCATGGCCTCCAGCGCGACGAGACCGAAGCCCTCGCGGGTGGAGGGCATGGCCATGACATCAGCGCCGCGGTACAAGGCCGGCATGTCGGAGTCGTCGATGCGGCCCATGACGTGCACGTCGGTCGTGTCATCGAGAACCTCTCCTACGACCATGCTCAGGCGCTCCGCGTCGTTGTGCCATCCCGACCGGTATTCGGCGTAGTCGAAGAGCGTCTCACCGCCCGCGATTGCCAGCAGAGCGCTCGGGCGGCGGCGCTTGAGCGCCGCGAACGCCGCGAGCAGGTCGCGGCTGCCTTTGCGCGGCTCGATGCCTCCGACGCTCAGCACGACCGGTCGATCGCTCCAGCCAAAGCGCGCCCGGGCGTCCTCGCGGGACAGCCCGGTGGCACGGAAGCGCGCGGCGTCGATGCCGTTCGGGATGATCGCGGCGTCGACGTCGAACTGCTCGCGAAGGCGGTCCGCCCAATACCGGGAGACGCAGACACGGTGGTCGACGCGGCTAATGGAGGCGCGCTGGCACGCATCGAGCACCGGGCTCCTGAACTCGTCCACGTGATGGACGGTGCGGACGATCGCAGCCGCTCGGTTCTCGGTACGCAGCGTTAGCAGGGCGCGCGCCGACAGGCAGTCCTCCGAGTGCTCGACCTCGGCGGGGGGCGTGGTGCGAAGGGCACCGGCCAGCGCGTCGGCGTACCTCAGGATGCGTCGTTCCGTCGACTCCTGGGAGCTGCGGGCGACCGGCACCAGAACCGTTTCGACCGCCGGGTCCCGAAAGAACCCCGCACCATCGATCGACAGCGCCCACAGCTCGACGTCGTGGGTCCGCGCCGCAAGAGCCTCGGCGAGATTGAGGGCGTGCACGACGCCGCCGCGAGGCTTCGTCGAATAGGTCAGCAGTCGTATGTGCACCGGCGCTCAGGCGAGTGCGGCGGCAGCCCAGCGCGCGGCCAGTGCGTTGCTCGCCGCCGTAGTGACTCCGGCCGCCTGCAGCGCGGCCTCCTGAGCGCTGAGGACCTGAGAGTCCGCTTCGGTGCCGAGGACGTGGGCGATGACGGCTACCTCGGGGCGCTCGCGCCGCACCGGCTGCAGCGCATCGATCAGGACGCCCGCAGGATCCGGATGGCTCCCGAAGCCGAGAACCACGTCGAAGAGCAGCACCGCAAGCGCCGAATCGTCAGCCTGAGCGGCGATCTGCTCTGCGCGGGCATGGGGATCGATCATCGGATGGGGCCGCCCCCGGGTGTACTCCTCCTCGCCGAGGTCCAGGCAGGCATGACCGCTCAGGGGCTCTCCGGGGTCGAGAGCGGTGGCGGATCCCGCGGGCGCGTTCGAGACCACCCTGCCGAGGCGCTCGGCCAGGATTGCGGCCGCCTCGCTGCACAGCGTTCCGCCGGAGAAGAGCCCGCGCACCACCCCCGAGCGAGGTCGGGCTCCGGGGGGCTCCGGCAGGGGCGGGGCCGGCGCCCCCGCGGCCTCTGCGGCGGCGCGGGCCGCCTCGTCGAGCGTCGGCACCAGCCGCACGGGGCCGACGGCCCTGGCATCGCCGCCAACGAAGCACGCCACGGCCGGCTTACCGCACTCGGCGAGTGCACTGACGACGGTCTCGGCCACGGCGGGTGCAGGTGGCTTGCTCACGCAGAGGATGACCTCGGTTGCGTCGTCAGCCGCGAGCCGCCCGATCGCGTCGAGCGCGGTGCGCGCTCCGATGCGCTCCTGGAGATCCCGCCCGCCGGTCCCGTAGCACTGAGTGATTCCGCTGCCGAACCGCTCGAGGAGCACGGTCACCTCTTGGGCCCCGGTACCGGCTGCGGCCACCACGCCGACCGGCCCCGAGGCGACGGCGTTCGCGAAGCCGAGGCCCACGCCGTCGATGACCGCCGTGCCGGCGCCCGGGCCCATCACAAGGCGCCCGAGCCGGTGCGCCCGCACCTTGAGCGCCACCTCGTCGTCCACCCCGACACCGTTGCTAAACAGCAAGACGTCCATGCCTGCGCCGAGCGCCTTGTGAGCCTCCAGGGACGCGTACTCGCCGGGTACGGAGACGATCGCCACATCGGCGCTCGCGCGGGTGAGGGAGGTCGCCGCGCTTCGCTCCTCGTGCGCCCCGGAGGACGCCAACGTTCCCGCGTCGAGTGCCATCGCGGCCGCCTCGAGACCCGCATGCGGCTCGGCACCGTCGATGGCGATGACCAAGTCGTTGGGCCCGGCAGCGTCGAGGCCGTCATCGCCAAGGCCAAGCTCCCGCGCCTCGGCAACGTTGGCGGGCGTCCCCATGAAGACGAAGGCGCGCTCGACTCCGGCAAGCGCCTGCGCCTCCCGGGCCGCGCGCATCATCTTGGCGCTGTCGGCCCATCGTCCCGCGCGCACCTCGAGGGCGATCATGCGCTCACCGGCACGCCGTTTCGACCGACCAAGAGAGGCTCGGCCTGGACGCCGAGCGCCTCATCATCGGTCTCGCGTGCCCGAAGCAGCGTCGCGGTTGCCCCTTCCAACAGGACGGCACCCGGGCGCAGATGAATGAACGGCGACGCCTGGGCAATCGCATACGCCCCGGCCTGGCCGACCCAGATGAGGTCGCCCGACTCCCCGGGCGGCAGAGGAGCCCCTCGGGCGAGCACGTCATGCTGCAGGCACAGCGGGCCATAGATATCCGTGGGTCTCACGGCACCCCCCCTTGGCTCCGCTGCGGTGACCGGCGATCGCTTCCAGAGCACGCAAGGGGCATGGGTGACGCCGGCATCCACCACCAGGGAGCCGTCGGATCTGCGCGCCACCACCCGGGTGAGAAGCCACCCTGCATCGCGCACCAGCGCCCGACCTGGCTCGAGGATGAGCTGCCGGGCATCGCCGGCGAGGACGGCACGCACCGCCTGCACGTACTCTTCGAGGCATGGCCCCGCGGCTGGCCAGCCACCACCGAGATCGAGGAACTCCCGAGCGGCGATGGCGTCGGCAACCTCGACGGCGTGTGCAGCCGCATCGGTAAGCCGTGATACCGGGACGGGGTATTCGACGGTCACGGCGTGAATGGGCGGACCGCTCTCGGCGGGCGGGCCCAGCTGGTAGGCGCCCAGGTGCACGTGCACGCCGCCGACGGCGAGCCCGGCGCTCGAGAGCCGCTCCGCGGCGCTCGATGCCTCAGCAGGCGTGAAGCCGAACCGGTCGGCACCGATACGGTCGGGTGGCGTGAGGCGCAGGCCGATGCGCGAGCGGGCCCCCGCATCGGCGGCGAAGCGCGCCGCAGCGTCGATCTGCTCGACGCCGTCGAGTATCAGGGTGGCGCCCTCGGCCAGCGCCCGCCGGATCTCCTCATCGTGCTTCAGAGGTCCGTTGAAGACGATCTGGCTCGCCGGGACCCCCGCCCGCCGGGCGGCGCGATACTCGAAGCCTGATGCAACCTCTGCCCAGCACCCGTCCTGGTGAAGGCGTGCGACCACCCCCATCAGCGGGTTGCACTTCATCGAGAAGGCGACACTCGCGCCGTCGCCCCAGGCGCCGCGGAAGGCGCGCGCCGAGGCTCCGAGCATCTGTCCGTCGAACACGTAGAGGGGGGTTCCGAAGCGATCAGCCAACTCCGAGGCGCGTCCGGGAGGATGCTCCGGACCGAGGCTCACGCGGCCACCCGCGCACCGATCAACGGCCAAACGTGCGCTGCGACGCGCTGAACCTCCTCCAGATGGGGATACCCGCTCGCGATGACCATACCGATCCCCGCCGCCCGGTACCGCTGGAGCCAATCGGCCACCTCGTCGTACGAGCCGACGAGGGCGGTGCCTGCGCCGCCGCGGACCTCGCGGATGCCCGCCCACAGTCCGGGCTCCAGCCAGTGACCTCGGCCGGCCTCGAGGGCGTTCATCCGCGCCTGCCCGACGGAGTCGAAACCCCGGTATTCCTCGGCCCTGTCGCGGCGAACGCTCGCGCGGGCCACCAGTCGCTCGGCGGCCTGCCGCGCCTCGGTGCCGGTGGGGCGTGCGATGACGTGGATGCGCAGGCCAAAGCGCATGGGCCGCTCCGTGCGCGCCTTCATCTCGGCGATCCGACGCGCAATCTGATCAGGGGGCTCGCCCCACATTAGGTAGGTATCGACGGCATCGGCGGCAAGGGCGGTCGCCACATCGCTCGCTCCGCCCAGGTAATAGGGGCCGTGAAACCTCCCCTCGAGCTCGGCGACGAGCTGACGCAGGCGGGCATACCGCGCGTCGTGGTCGCGCTCGAGCGCCCCGTAGCCCGTATCGGGCCCCCCGCCGGCCACGAGGTTTAGCGCCACCCGGCCAGGGGCGATGACCTGGAGGGTCTCGATCTGATGCGCAATGAGGGCGAGCTCCTGTGCCGCGGGGTTGACGGCGACGATCAACCGAATGCGGTCGGTTACGGCGGCCAGTGCGCTCGCGGTCGTCCAGCTCTCCATGAACGTGGCGTCGGGAGCAAACGAATCGTTGACGGTGCCGGTCGGGATGAGGATCTCGCGCGCCCCGGCGCGCTCGGCCGCCAGGGCCACGCGGCGCAGGTAGTCGAACGTCGGCGGTCGCTCGGGTCGTCGGGTTCCCAGAAGGCGACCGTCCCCCTCCGAGGGGCAATACCAGGCAAGGGTCACATCGGGGATCGTCTCAGACCCGATCCGGATGCGTCTCATGCAACTCGTCGAGTTGGGCGGCGAAGCGCCGGCCTCGGTCGGTGCCCGCTCGCAGAAAGAAATCCCGCACCCCCTCCCGATAGACGCCCGAGCGCGCCTCTTCGATGGCGTCGTCCCAGGCGTCTGACAGTCGTTCGATCCCTGAGGGGTCCGGGTCGCTCAAATTGATCCGGATCGTCGAGAGCGCCCCGACCTCACCGAGGCCGTCACCCGGATAGACGGCGATCTTACGTCGGCACAGCGCCACTGTGAGCTCTTGCGCGCTTACGCCGAAATCACCCACATCGAGCACGCACGAGTAGCCATACGCGGGCCGAATTACCGGCTGCGCGAAGGCGGCTACAGCCTCGAGATTGCGCCGGATGATCTGCTCGCCGCGTGCGAGCCATTCCGTGTCGCCGATGGCGGCCCGGGCTCCGGCGTGCGCGACGGCGCTCGTATTCAGGCGCACCGCCGCGATCTTGACCTGCAGGCACGCCCGGACCAGCTCCGGCGGGCCCGCCAGGGCGCCGAGCCGGGCTCCGGCCATCCCGTAGCCGTGCGCGAAGCCGCTGCTGGACAGGACGACTGCGTCCGGTACGTCGATCGCGAGCCGCGCCAGTGAATGATGTGTGGCCTCAGGGTCAACTCGGTGCGCCGCATGCGTCGTGTCGCTGAGCAGGATGATCCGGCGGCGCGCAGCGAGCTCCAGTAGGCGAAGGAGCTCGTCGGCGCGCTGGACCGTGCCGAACGGATTCACGGGATCGCAGACCACGATCATCTTGGTGCGGACCGTCACGGCAGCCTCGACCACATCAGGGTCCAGGCGCCAGCCGGTCGTACAAGCGAGCCGGACCCAGACCGGTTCGGCGCCGGCCAGTCGTAGCGCCGGCACGAAGTGAAAGTAGCCGGGGTCGGTCACGATGACCTCATCGCCCGGATCGAGGCATGCCAGGGCGGCGTAGCCCACCCCAGCCTGGGCGCCCTCGGTTCCGATGACCTCGAAGCTGTCATCGCGCGGACGATCAAAGAGGGCATCGGCGAAGAGGCTCCTGAGATCCGCCTCCAGGTCGGGGCTGTAGGGGCCGATGATCTCGGCCCGGGCTGCCTCCTGCATCGCGGCCACGGCACCGGGCGGGGGACCGATGTGGTTGGCCAGCCACCCGAGGTCCGCCCACTCCCGGCGGTCCAGCGCGATACGGCCGTCCCGATAGATCTCGCTCGGGTCCCAGCCCAAGATGCGATACGCGTCACGGTAGGTCATGTAGTTGCCGAAGCCCTGAGGGTCGGACAGGACCGCCTGCGCCCGGTCGGAGGTGGCCCAACGCAGCCTCCCGGCCCCGGGTCGCCAGGTCAGAATGGAGCGACGGTCGCTCACGCCACGATCCGCGTGCCCGCGAGCCCTTCGAGCCCCTCAGCGCCATGCTTGAGCGAGGTGATCACGGCCTGGATGCCGCCACCTTCCACGAAGCTGGCCGCAGCGGCGATCTTCGGGCCCATGCTGCCGGCGGGGAACTGACCCTCCGCGAGATGCCGCCGGGCCTCAGCCACCGTCAGCCGGTCGACCGGCGTCTGCTCGGGCGTGCCGAAGTCGAGCATGACCTCGTCGACTCCGGTCAGCAGCAGGAGCGTCTCGGCACCAACCAGCCGGCCGATCAGCGCGGCCGAGAGGTCCTTGTCGATGACCGCGTCCACTCCGACGAACGAGTCATCGCGGCGCGCAACGGGCACCCCGCCGCCCCCGCAGGCGATCACGATCTTCTCCTTGGCGAGCAGGGCACTGATCTCGTCCCGCTCCAGCACCTCGATCGGGCGAGGGGAGGCGACCACCCGGCGCCAACCGCGGCCCGCGTCCTCGGCAACGGCCCAGCCGCGTGCGGCCGCCAGCCGGCGTGCCCTCCCCTCGGGGAAGAACGGCCCTATCGGCTTGCTCGGGCTGGAGAATGCGGGGTCGGCCTCGTCCACGAGCACCCGGGTCACGATCGCGGCGATGCCGCGCTCTCCCCCACGCTCGCATTGGATGGAGGCAATCGCCTCTGAGAGCAGGTAGCCGAGCTGCCCCTGGGTCATCGCGCCGAGCACGAAAAGTGGCTGAGGGGGGAGCTCTCGCGAGACGGCTTCTTGGGCGATGGCGAGGGCCCCGACCTGTGGTCCGTTGCCGTGCACTACGAGCACACGGCGCCCCGTCTCGCTGATGGCGACGATTTGCTCGGCGACTTCTCGAGCGCGCAGACGTTGAGCGCTGTCAGCCAGCCCGCCGGCGGGGGCCAGCGCGTTGCCGCCAACCGCGAAGACTGTGGTCGCGCTCACTGAACATCCTCCTGGCCCGAAAGACGCGCCACGCAGCCCGCGCCGTTTGCATCAATGACTTGCCACACTATTCCTAGCGTTAGAGACTTGCGGAAAGCGATTACCGAGACGGGAGCGCTCCCGCGCCAGTCAGCCCAGGCGCGCTCCCGCCAGCCCAAGTGATCCAGCCGGGAGGCGACTGTGGCAAAAATCGAAGGAATGGTTCCCGAAGAGGGCCAGCAGCTCTTCGACATCGAAGAGAAGATCTTCCCCGACATCCAGGCGGAGGCGGGGCAGGAGGCGTGGACGTTCATGCACACCGTGCCGTACGAGGGTTCGGTTGGTCTCGTGAACCTGCTGACCACGACGCGACTGGTGCGAAAGGGCTTCAAGGTCCACCTTGTGCTCTACGGCCCCGGCGTGCTGATGGCCTCTGGCACTCGTGGGTACCCAACCGTCGGCGCGGAGGCGTTCCCCGGCCACATGGCGATCAACAACCAGCTCAAGACCCTGCTCGACGAGGGCGCGACGATCTATGCATGCCGGTTCGCGATGGGCGCGCTCTACGGGATGCGCGAGGACGACCTCATCCCCGGAGTGACGGCGTTCAATCCGCTCGACGTGCTCGACGCGGCCCTGACCGCATGGCAGAACAAGGCATTCCAGCTGAACACCTGGACGGTCTGAGTCACGGAGGGGCCCGACTCTCAGGTGAGCGAGCGGGACGCGGTGGTGCGCGAATGGGCGACGGCCGAAGAGGGGCTGTACCCGATCGTCACCACCCGCCCGGACCTCTATGAGGCGTGCACCGGCCTGGTGCGCTCGCTGGCCGATCACCTGCGCGACGTGCCCGACCTCCACGGCCTGGTGGCGACGTTCCGTATGACGGACCTCGCGACCGACCTCGAGCAGGCGGGCATCGACCCAACCGGCATCTCGCCAGAGATCAGAACGGATCTCGTCAGGGGCGCGGCCTATGCGATGCGCTCACGGGAGCTGATCGGTGAGGACCAGACGAGGGCGGCACGCGCCGCCATCGCCCGTGCACGTCGAACGACGGAGTCGACGGTCACGATTTGGGGCAAAGGGGACAACGAGCTCCATCCCCCGTATCGCAGAGTCGAGATGGCGCTGGACACCGGGCGGGCGGTTGCCATCTCGACCGAGATCAGCCCCGACACCATGAGAGCGATCTTCATCGTCGCCGGCATTCAGCTCGACCCGGAGACGGGGGAGGCCATCGACGACGACCTGCTCGCAGCTGAACGGACATTCACCGATGCCAAGGAGTGGCACGCCGCCGCAGACGAGCTGCGGTCCTTGCTGCTCGAGCCTGAATAGGAGGAGAGATGGGACTACCTGAAGGAATGAAACGAGCGGTCATCGACGACCACAGCCACATCGGTGAGATCGAGGGCTTTCCGTTCTATGGTCTCGTCGAGCCGGTCAAGCCGATCGTCTACGACTTCCCCAAGACCAAGGACATGCTCAAGTTCATGGACAGGTACGCGATCGAGCGCGCGCTGGTCATGAGCAACTACGGCGTGCCCAAGCCGGAGCAGCCGTTCAGCCTGAACCCGGTCGTGATGGAGGCGGCCCAGCAGAGCGACCGGATCCGGGGCCTGCTGT
>JAOTZF010000219.1 GCA_029861485.1 Thermoleophilia bacterium
CTGCCGAGAAGAGCGCGGCGGTCTTCAGGCGCACTCGATCCAGATAGTCCTCGGCGCTCAGGCTCAGGTCTCGGGCCCGGGAGTCTTGGGAGATCTCGCCTTGGGAGAGCTCGAGCGAGGCCTGGGCGAGAATCGACACCGCGTCGGGTGAGCCCGCGGCCGCGAGCTCTCCGAATGCCAGGGCGAACAAATGGTCCCCCGTCTCCACGGCCCGCTCGCGGCCGTGCCGGTTCAGGACCGTCGGGTGCCCGCGGCGAAGATCGGCGTCATCCAGAACATCGTCGTGAACCAGCGTCGCCATGTGAACGAGCTCGACGGCGGCGGCCGCCGAGGTGATGGCCGCGCCGTTGCCGTTCTCGGGTGCCGCGCAGCAGTAGACCAGGAGTGGGCGAAGACGCTTACCGCCGGCGATCAGAGTCTCGGTCGCGGGCTCGGCAACGATCGGGCGCCCCTCGCCGACGATGTCGGCAAGGCGCTCCTCGCAGCGTGCCAGCCACGGACCGTAGGTCCTGATGCGCGGTGGCAGCACCGTACTCACGCGGCCACCCGTCCGTAGTGCAGGGCCACCATTCCCCCCACGAAGGTCTGCCAACGTACATCCGTCAGCCCACTCGCGGACAACTCCGCCGCGAACTCACGAGGCTGAGGAAAGCGCAGTGTCGATGCCGGCAGGTACGCGTAGGCGGCTGCGTCCCGGCCGACCAGGCGGCCGAGGCCCGGCACGATGCGCTGGAACCACATCTCGCTCGCCCGCCGGATGCGGTCGGGCACCGTGATCTCCAACACGACGACCCGGCCCCCCGGCCGGACCACGCGGACCATCTCACCAAGCGCCGCGGCAGCGTCGGGAATGTTCCTAATGCCGAAGGCGACCGTCGCGGCATCGAAGCTGTCTGTCTCGAAGGGCAGATCCGTCGCGTCGGCCTGCATGAAGCAGGGCGACGCCTCGCCCGCCCCTTTCCGGCACGCCTCGGCGAGCATCTGCTCGGAGAAGTCGATACCTACGACCGCTCCACGGCTGGTGACCCGCTCGGCAAGCAGGAACGCGAGGTCGCCCGTCCCGGTGCAGCAGTCAAGCGCGCGCTGCCCGGCGGCGAGGTCGCTCACCTGTGCCGCTCGACGCCGCCAGCGTCCGTGCAGCCCGAGGCTCATCAGCTGATTCATCAGGTCGTAGCGCGGCGCGATCCGGTTGAACATGCTCCGGACCTCGGCGGGCGCGAGCTGCCCCGAGCTCATCGCTCGCGCCCCCAGCGGCCGAGCAGATCGTGCTCCACCCCGATGGCGTCGAGCGCCTTGCCCACGATGAAGTCGATCATGTCCTCGACGGAGCGGGGGTCGTTGTAGAGCCCCGGCATCGCCGGCAGGATCGTCGCTCCCGCGCGACTCAGCGTGAGCAGGTTCTCCAGGTAGATCGGCGAGAGCGGGGTCTCGCGGGGTACCAGCACAAGCGTTCGTCGCTCCTTGATCATGACGTCCGCGCAGCGGTGGATGAGGTTGCGCCCCGCACCGTGGGCGATTGCCCCGAGCGTCGATCCGGAGCACGGCATGATCAGCGCCGCCGGGGCAAGCGCCGAGCCCGAGGCGAACGGCGCCGTCAACTCCTGCAGTCCAAGCACGGACACCCGATCCGGATGCTCGCCGTACGTCGCGACGAACCTCTCGGTCAGCACGTCGCGCCCCTCGGTGGGATCGGCTCCCAGCCCGAATAGCTCGTGGGCGATCACCTTCAGCCCGGATTCGCTGATGCACAGCCCCACCTCGCAGCCGGCGCGCGTCAGAGCACGCAGTGCGTGGGCACCATATGCAGCACCGCTGGCGCCGGTCACGCCGAGGAAGACCCTCATGCTTTTCCCTTATGCAAAAGGCCCCCGCCACGCGGAGGCCTTCGGGGTGATTCGGTGGCGCACCGGCGCTCCGACTACTCGTAGGTGTCGCCGAGACCCTCGAGGAATGTCGCGAGGTCTTGGTACTCCTGGTCCGTGAAGTTCGGGAAGGCCGGCATCGACGAGCCGGGCGTGCGCGAGGCGGGCTCCTGCAAGTGCTCGATCTGCCACTCGATGCCGCGGTTGCGCGACGACTCGTCCGTAAGGTTCGGCCCTGGCCCGGGCGCTCCCTCTCCCTTGATCATGTGACACGCCGAACACCCGTTGGCTGCATAGAGGGCGAGGCCCGCCTCACCCGCCTCGTCCAGACCCTCCAGCTCGATGGCCGCGGGGTCCACGGTGCCCGAGGGCGAGTTGATGCCTTCATGGGTGAGGAAGGCAAGCAACGCGACCACCACGACGGCGACGGCGAGCCCGATCGGGCGCTTCTCGATCCTCCGCTCCGGGCCGCGATCGATGAACGGCCAGACGATGAGCAGGACCATCATGATGTTCGGCACGAGGAACGTGCCCAAGATGACCGGCGTCAGGACGTTTTGGCCCTTGAAGATCTTGAGCAGCTCGAAGAGGAAGAAGAAGTACCACTCTGGTCGCGGAACGAAGTCGGTGGTCGCCGGGTTGACCGGCTCGCCCACCTCGACGCGGTAGCCGATCGCCATCGCGATGACGATTCCGATGGCCAGCAGGGCGACCAGGTGGTCCTTGTAG
>JAOTZF010000051.1 GCA_029861485.1 Thermoleophilia bacterium
CACAAGCGGAAACGCCGGCGGTTCGAAGGGCCAGATCGTGAAGCCCTTGTCCTTGAGGCGAGCCAAATGACTGAAGCCGCGCAGCGACCCGGGCCTTCCTGCTTCGGGCCGGCAAGCAGGAAGGGCCATGCCGAACCTCGCCCACGGTCGGTGCGGCGCAGGAGATCATCGGCCCAGTCGGGATCCAGTTTCCGTCCACCCTTGCCGTAGAAGGGCGGCGGCACCTCTCTGAGCCAGCCCTCGATGAGCCGGCGGGGCGCCCGCCACAGATGCTCCGCCGACTCGAGACCCTGATCACGCATGAAGCGCTCGGGCAGCGAGAAGGCGAAGTCGAGGCCAACGACGAGCTCGGGATCGTGGTATGCCGCCTCGATCAGCACATCCACGAGCCGAGAACGGCCGCGACCGTTCTCCAGATGCAGGAGGCGATCGCCGACCCGCCTCTTAGAGCCAGATCTTCCTCTCTGCCCCCCGCCGCGCCCCGAACCAATCGACGGCGATCACCCGGGGCGGCAGGACTCAGCCCTCCGGCTCGAGGGTGAGCAAGAGGGCGTCGGCGTCGACCGCCTGGCCGGCCTCTACGGCGAGGGCGGCGATGGTCCCGGCGCGATGTGAGGCAACCTCGTTCTCCATCTTCATCGCCTCGACGATGGCTACCACCTGACCGGCCTCGACGTGATCTCCGGCTGCCACCTCGACCCGCAGCACGGTTCCCTGCATGGGGCTCGCGACCGCGTTCGGATCGGCCGCCGCGGCGCTGCCGTATCCGGCGCCGGAGCGCTTCTTCTTCTTCGCTGTCGGATTGGCGGAGTTGCCGCCTTCTGACGCCGGGTACTGGAGCCGCACCTCGAAGCGACGTCCGTCGACCTCGGCCACGAAGTTGCGGGTCGCCAGCTCCTGGGGCTCGGCTCCGTGGGCGGTGGGTGACGCGGTCTCGGCGCCCGGCAGCGGCGTCGGCTCATCGGCCAGCTTGTCCAGCTCGTCGTGGCAGGCACCGCCCGCGATGAACTCGGGGTGCTGGAACAGCCACCTGTGGAACGGGATGAGGGTCGACGGGCCCTCCACGACGTACTCCCCGAGTGCGCGCAGCATGCGCCTGCGGGCCGCCTGACGGTCGACGTCCCAGACGATCAACTTGGCGACCAGCGGGTCGTAGATCTCCGCGATCACCGATCCGGCCTGCACACCCGAGTCGACCCGGATACCCGGGCCTGCGGGCTCGCGATAGGCGGTGATGGGCGCAGGGGTCGGCAGGAAGCGGTTCTCCGCGTCCTCGGCGTTGATGCGGCACTCGAACGCGTGCCCGCGGGGCACGATGGCATCTTGGCTCACGCTCATGGGATGACCGGCGGCAATGCGGAGCTGCTCGCGAATCAGATCCACCCCGGTCACGGCCTCGGTGATCGTGTGCTCTACCTGGATCCGCGTGTTCATCTCGAGGAAGTAGAAGTCGTCGCCCGAGACCAGGTACTCGAGTGTGCCCGCGGAGCGGTACTCGACAGCCTCGGCTGCGCGAACCGAGGCCTCCCCCATGCGTTGACGCAGGTCGTCGCTGACCACCGGACTCGGGGTCTCCTCGACGAGCTTTTGATGGCGACGCTGTACCGAGCAGTCGCGGTCTCCCAGCCAGACGGTGGAACCATGGTCGTCGGCGAGGATCTGGATCTCGACGTGCCGCGGCTGAGGCAGGTAGCGCTCCAGGTACACGATCGAGTCGGCGAAGAACTTCTCACTCTCGCGACGCGCGCCCTCGAATGCGCCCCCCAGCTCATCGGGGCTCATAGCGACGCGGAAGCCCTTACCCCCGCCACCGGCGGCGGCCTTCACGGCGATGGGGTAGCTGATGTCATCTGCGATCTGACGCGCGTCCTGGAGCGTGTCGACGGGTTCGGTGACCCCGGGGACGATGGGTACGCCAGCCTCGTCCATCAGCGCGCGGGCCTCGACCTTCGACCCCATCGCCTCGATCGCACTCGGCGGCGGCCCGATGAACACGATCCCGGCTTCCGAGCAGGCGCGAGCGAAGCTCGCGTTCTCGGCCAGGAATCCGTAGCCGGGGTGAATTGCCTGAGCCCCGCTTCGGGTCGCCGTCTCGATGATCTTGTCGATCACCAGATAGCTCTCCGCGGCCGGCCCGGGGCCGATCAGGTACGCCTCGTCCGCGTGGTTCACGAACAGGGCGTCGCGGTCGACCTCGCTGTAGACGGCCACCGACGCAACCCCCATCTCGCGCAGGGTGCGGAACACGCGGATCGCGATCTCGCCGCGGTTGGCGACCAGGACTTTGTCGAACATCTCGCTCACCTGCGGCCCCAGGTAGTCGCGCGCTTGGTCCCTCGGCGCCGGGCGGACTCGATGCCTGCCCGGCGCCAGTTCGATCGATATGCCTCCGGAATCGTCTCGAGCCGTGCACCACGCTCGTCGGCAAGCGCGGTCTCGATGGCGCTCAGAATCGCAGCGGCCTGCGCACGGGTCGGTGACCCGCCGGCGATGACCTTCAGGCGGCTCACAGCGGGATGTTCCCGTGCTTACGAGCCGGGGGCTCCTCGCGCTTTGTCAGAGAGGCCTTGAGCGCGGTGATGAGCCACTCGCGGGTGCGCTCGGGCTCGATCACGTCGTCCACGTAGCCACGCTCGGCGGCGATGTACGGATTGGCGAAACGCTCTTCGTAGTCCTGGATCAGCTCGGCCCGCCGGGCATCGACGTCCTCGCCGTTGGTCGCCGCGTCTGCCAGTTCGCGGCGGTACATGATGTTTACCGCGCCCTCGGCGCCCATCACCGCGATCTCCGCGCTGGGCCACGCCACGTTGAAGTCCGCACCGATGTGCTTGCTGGCCATCACGTCGTAGGCGCCGCCGTAGGCCTTGCGGGTGATCACGGTGAGCTTGGGCACGGTGGCCTCGGCGTACGCGTAGAGCAGCTTCGCGCCGTGCAGGATGATGCCGCCGTACTCCTGCTCGGTGCCGGGCAGGAAACCCGGCACGTCGACGAAGCTCACGAGCGGAATATTGAAGGCGTCGCAGAATCGCACGAAACGCGCGGCCTTGATCGACGCGTCGATGTCGAGCACGCCGGCTAGCGATCCGGGCTGATTGCCGACGACGCCCACCGAGTGCCCGTCGAGGCGCGCCAATCCGATCACGATGTTCTGGGCAAAGAGCGGGGCGATCTCGAAGAAGTCCTCGTCATCGACGACCAGCTCGATCACGTGCCGCATGTCGTACGGCTTGGTGGGCTCGTCGGGCACGACGGTCCTCAGCTCGTCCTCGGACCGATCGGCGGGGTCGTCGGTCGCCACGTAGGGCGGCGGGTCGAGGTTGTTCTGAGGGATGAACGAGAGCAGGTCGCGCACTTGGTCCATGCAATGCTGCTCGCTGTCGGCGGCGAAGTGGCACACACCCGAGCGGGAGGCGTGGCTGGCAGCGCCGCCGAGATCCTCCATGCTCACCTCCTCGCCGGTAACCGTCTTGATCACATCGGGGCCGGTGATGAACATGTGGCTGGTCTCGCGGACCATGAAGATGAAGTCGGTGATCGCGGGGCTGTAGACCGCCCCGCCCGCGCAGGGCCCCATCACGATCGATATCTGCGGCACGACGCCGCTCGCCCTGACGTTGCGGAAGAAGATGTCGGCGTAGCCCCCGAGGCTCACCACACCCTCTTGGATGCGAGCGCCGCCGGAGTCGTTGATGCCGATCACCGGGCAGCCCATCTTCACGGCGAGGTCCATCACCTTGCAGATCTTCTCGGCGAACACTTCACCGAGGCTGCCGCCGAAGACGGTGAAGTCTTGACTGAAGACGAATACGCGCCGACCGTCGATCGTGCCGTGGCCGGTGACCACACCGTCGCCGCGGGGATGGTCCTCCTCCAGACCGAACCCGCTCGCCCGATGGACCGCGAGCATGTCGAGCTCGGTGAACGAATCGGGATCGAGCAGTATCTCGATGCGCTCGCGGGCCGTGCCCTTGCCCTTGGAGTGCTGCCGCTCTACCGCCCGTTCGGAGCCGGCGTGCATCGCCTCGCCGCGCAGTTGCTCGAGGCGCTCTCGCTTCTCGTCGCTCGCCATCGCTTACGGTTCGATGTGGTGTGTTGGGCGCACGTTCATGGCGTGAGTGCGCCTGCTGATGGCGCCGCGAGAAGCTAGCAGAGCCCTCCGGCTCGCAAACGACGAAGCCCCCGCGAAATGCGGGGGCTTCGAGCATCGAGACCGAGCCGAGGCTCGGACTGACGATTCGGCTAGGCGAGCTTGCTGCCCGGAGCCTGGCCGTTCCTGAAGTTGCTGCCCTTCAAGCCACCGTTGACGTTGTCGGTGATCGAGTTCAGGATGCGGATCGCCCGCTGGCTCTTCTTCTGAGTCTGGAGCAGGTAGGCCGCGTCCAACTTCTTGATGCCCTTGGCCTGGGTCTTCTTCCACCTGAACGACGGCAGCTTCGACTTTCTGCCGGCTGCCGTGCCGCCCTTACCGCCGGTCACGACCAAGCCCTTGTGGAGCTTGCCCGCGGTCACCGTGCCTTTGCGGAGGTCGCCGCCGCCCAGAGCCTTGTAGCGCCTCTGGGTGGCCTTGGCCTTCGCCAGCACGAAGTTCGCCAGGGTGTCGTTGATCGCCGCCTGCTTCTTGGTCAGCCTGAACTTCGTTCCCTTCTTCTTGAACTTTTTGAACTTCAGCGGACGTGGCTTGGCCTTGGCGGCCGGGGCGGCGCCTCCGCCGGCCCACTTCACGGTCGACGCGAAGTCCTCGGCACCGAAGGAGTAGCCACAGAGGTCACGGGCCAAGAAGCCGCCCTTGGCGCGAGCGTTGATCGCGTTGAGACGCAGGATTGCCACGGAAATCTGGTTCTGCTGGATCTTCAGCGAGCTGCCCTTGAACGGCACTTTGCCGCCGCCGGACTTGCTCCTGCGCTTCGGCACCGGCTTGCAGGCGTCATCGCCGGGGATGCTGGTCGGGATAACCGCGGGGCCTGGTGGAGGCGGCGGGGGGCCACCGGTCGACTGGAGGTCGAGCTTCCAGTTGAGCAGGGTGCCCGCGGTGCCCGGGTCGGTGTCTCTGACGGTCAGGGTCCACTCACCGTTGGGGTTGTCGCCGATGAAGTGCGCCATCGCGCCCTCTGGCGACCAGGTGGCGCCGACCGGGATCGGCGGGATTGCGGGGGGGCCGGCTGCGCCGGCGTCGGGGTTGGTGCTGGCTATCGCCTGAGTGGCCTGATCGTCGAACTTTGCGCCGACCAGGGCGCCGCCGGATGCGCCGCCACGATTCTTGGAGATCCAGGTGCTCTTGCCCGACGGGGCGGTGAGCTTCACCTGGAGGTCGCCAGGGAAGGAGTGGGAGATCGCCGTCGTCAAGTTGGCGTCGGTCAGATAGCGGTCGGCCCCGGCGACGGTGATCTTCTGGCTCACGGTGCCGCCGTCGGCGATCGTCGCGGTGGTGTTCAGATCGTGGCTGGTGGCCTTCGGAGCGGGGGGAGGACCTGTGAGCGTCTGGATGTTGAGGGTCCAGCCATCGAGGCTGCCGAAGAAGAAGGGTGTCGGGTCGGGCAGCGGGTCGGGCGGCGGGACGGGCGGGACCGAATCGAGGATCACGTCGTCCGTGGCGGTGATCGTCCACGCGCCGTTCGGGTCCATGCCGATGAAGCGCCCGAGCGCTGCCTCGGAGATCGTGGCGATGTGGATGCCGCCGACCGGAGCATCCGCTCCGACGGCCGTGGTCGCCTGGTCGTCGAACACGGTGTTGACGAAGGCGTTGGGCCACGCGGTCGTGCCATTGCCGTCGTCCGGGTTGTCGGTCGTCAGCGGAACCGTCGCGCCGCCGTGGCTGAGCGTCAGGTCGATGTCGGCCGACCAGTCGTGCGGGACGTTCACGCGCACGTCGAGGTCACGGATGTACTTGGCCGCGCCGGAGACGTTGATGGTGCTGGTGGCTGAGGGGTTCGCCTCGCTGTTGCCGAACTGGCCGCCACCCGGCCCGCTCTGATTGACGGTGGCACCGGCGGTTGCACCGGGGTAGGCGGGTGGGGCTGCCGCGATGGCCGTACCGGCGGCCGTGATGGCTACCGTCGCAGCTGTCGCGAACAGCGCCCTACGTAGGTAGGTGCCGTTCGTGATCTTCACGTTCTTCCTCCATGAGGTGGGGTCATTCACAATCTGAGCTTTTCGCCCGCGCGGGGGAGGCACGAGGGTCGTTCGGATGGGATGGGGTTAGGACTTTGGGTTAGCTCTAAGTGGCTAGGCAATTCGTCCATGCGAGAGGGGGGCACCCCGCGCCGGGCAGTCGCGGGGTGCTCTGGGCGGGCGGCGCTTACACGCGCCCGCGCCGGACGGCGCGCAGGCCGTCCTCAGCTGTGAGCTGCGCAGTGACCCGCACGTTCCTCAGCTTCATCCCTGCCCGGAGGCTCGCCTTGCAGGTCGCGGTTCCGCGAGCCAGACGCGAGGAGCGGCAGCGGCGCAGCACGGTCTTACCGTGGGAGACCAACATCAGCACTTGGCCGGTGCGGAGGGTCTTGGTGCGGGCGGTGATGACGCGCCCCTTGCGCTTGACCGCGACCTTGGACAGCGCGGTCGGTCCAACGACCTTCACGATGGGCTTCCCGCCGTTCGGCTTGAATGCCACCGCGATGCGAATCTTCTTGCGGTTCCAGCCCTTCGGGAACTTCACCGAGGTGGTGTAGACCCGGCCGGCCTTGGCCGAACGCGTGCGCCGGGCGAAGCGCTTGCCCTTGTACTTGAAGATGATCGTATAGCGGCCGGCCTTCTTCGCCAGATTCCTCACGCTGACCTTGCCGCGAGCCACGGTGACGAGCGGCTCTGCCATGGTGCCGCCGCGGCTGAAGCTCGGCTTGGCCTTGCGCGGGGGGATGATGGAGATCCTCTTCGATGCGCTCTTGGCCGAGTTCTCCTTGCTGGTGGCCTTGATCGTGACCTTGCCGCCCGACGGAACCTTGGCCGGCGCTTTGTAGAGGCCGCCGGCGCTGATGGTTCCGGCGGTGGAGTTGCCTCCGGCGACTCCGTTGACCGTCCAGCTCACCCCGCGGCCGGTGCCGTTGACCACCGTCGCCTTGAGCTGGGCGCTGGTGCCGGCCACGAGCGTGGCCGGAGCGCCCGAGATCGCGACGGCGATCGAGGGGTTGCTCGCGACGTTGATCGCGGCGGTGGCGCGCGGAGGGCTCAGCGGATAGCCGCTGGTGGGGTCGCGAACCTCGTACTCGAAGGTGTCCACACCCCCGAAGCCCGGGTTCGGCACGTAGGTGACGATCGGGTTGGTGAACTGCTGGCCGGCGGTGACGTTGAGCGAACCGTTGGCGGGCGGGCTCGTTACCCGAAAGAGCGGAGCGCCGAGAGCGCCGAGGTTCGGGTGCTCGTACGCGGCCGCACCGAGCTGGATGCCGATCGACTGCCCGAAGGGCGTCGCCACCGGACCGATGGCGGTCGCGACGTACCCGGGCACGGTGACCGTCTGAGCAGAGTAAGCGACCTGGTTGTTCGCCTCGTTGCTCTCCAGCACCTGATCCTCGGGATCGGCCTCAGCCGCGAGGTAGTACCGCCCCGGAGACGTGTTGGAAATGTCGACCCACTGCAGGGCGAGAGTCCAGTCGTAGACGTCGCGATAGTTCGGCGAGACGCCCATCTGAACGGTGTTCGCACCCGGGTTGTTCTGGCGGCAGAAGTCCCCGCCGCCGCTGTAGCCGGCGCCGTTGTCGCCGACCGGCGGCTTGAAGGGCACGCCTGGCGCAGCCTCGGAGTCGTAGAGGCAGAAGCCGACCTTCTGGCCAGGAGCAACCTCGGCGGTCTTCGCCTGGTTCCACAGCGAGTAGCGCGAGATGCGCATGTAGTGGAAGTGGTTGTGCCCGTCGTTGGTCTCGTAGAGCACCTCGGGCGAGCGCACGGCAGTCCATGTCGCCGGGTTGCCGTAGTTCTCGGGCAGGAACGCGTACTGCTTCGGCCCGCCGGCGACCTGAGGATTGCCCGCGAGGTGCAGCGGTGCGTTACCGACATTGGTCACGAAGCCGTTGAACTTGAGCAGTAGCCGGCCGTCCTGGCTGACCTCGGGGTCTTGCGGCGCCTCCGGTGGGTCGGAGCGAAGATCCGGGAGGGTGTTCGGGTCGACGCCCGGACCCCCGACGGCGGCGAGCGGAACGATGGCGGCGAGAGCGGCGGTGGCCCCGGCGGTTGCGAGCAGCGTTAGGGCGGTGTGTCTTTTGATCGGCATGAAGAGCAGCCTATGTAGATGGCTAGGCACACTCACTCCCCGAAGGTCGAGCGGCCGCTGGTCGGAGGTACTGCGCGCCAGAAGTTCTTGCTTTCAGTTCACATGACCCCGCTCGCACTGCGCATTCTCGAGGCGCCATGTGTGCGAACCGGCACGAGACCGTACCGGCCGCGGACCCGTACGCGTCTGCAGATTCTGGGGGCTCCCGCGGAGGAGCTGGAGCCGGCCCGAGCCTAGGGACGCCCGCGCGTCGTGACGCGCAGGCCGTCCTCCGACCGCAGCGTCGCCGTTGCGCGGAGGTTCTTCGCCGACTGACGACGCCCAAGGGTGACCCGACAGGTGGCCACCTGGCCGGCGAGCCGGCTCACGACGCAGCGCCGCACCACCTTGTTGCGGTGGCGCAGCACCATGACCACGCGACCGGTGCGGAGCGTCTTCGTTCGCACGGTTACCCGCCGGCCCTTCAAGGCACCGCGCTTGGCGACAGCGAAGCGGAGCGCGCCGAGCTTGGTCGGGCCGACGCGGCGCATGACCCTCTGGCCACTCTTGGGCCTGAAGGTCACGACGAGCTGGATGTACTTGCGATTGAGCTTCTTCGAGTAGCGCAGGGTGCAGCGGAGGGTGCGACCGGCCTTGCGGGCCGCCTTGCAGCGTCCGATCACGCGAGCCTTCTTGCCCGGGCGCAGGTAGCGAGCGACCACGGTGAACGAGCCGGCCACCTTGGCCTGGGTGGTGAGAATGGTCCGACCCTTGGTCACGACGACCCGGGGCTCGCTGATTGCGTGCTTCGCCCCCGGCTTCGGTTTGGAGTCGGGGCGGGGAACGATGGTGATGGACTTCTCGGCGAACTCGCTCGGATCGTCGATGCTCGTCGCGCGGACGGTGACCTTGCCACCCCTCGGCACCGACGCCGGGGCGACGTAGAGGCCGCCGCTCGTGATGGTCCCCGCCGTAGCGTTGCCGCCGGCCACCCCGTTGACGCTCCAGGCGACGCCCCGGGATCCGTTGAGCACGGACGCCGAGAGCTGGGCGCTGGTGCCGACGATCAACGCGGCGGGAGCGCCGGAGATCGCCGAGACCGCCACGGTCGGGCCGCCCGGGCTGGGGTTCGGGCCCACCTGAATGGTGGTGGCGGCGGCACGCGGGTTGCGCGGGTAGGAGCTGGTGCTGTCCTCGGCGACGTATTCGAAGCTGTCGATGCCGCTGAAACCGGGCTTCGGCGTGTACGTGACCGACGCGCTTGCGATGGCTGCGCCGACGGTCGCATTCAACGTGCCGTTGGCAGGGGGCGTCACCACGCGGAAGATGCGTGCGCCGGGCGAGCCAAATTGCTGGGAGCTCAGCGTGAGACCTACCGGGGACTGGAAGCCCGTCCTCGCGGTGATCGGCAGCGCGGTGTAGCCGGGAATC
>JAOTZF010000052.1 GCA_029861485.1 Thermoleophilia bacterium
CGAGGTCTCGGCGGTGGAGGCCACGCGTACCTTTCTCCGATTGATACGGGGTCACGCTATTCGCCGCCGGGCGTGGCAATCGCTCCCCACTAGAGTGGGGTCCCCTGTACAGAAGATGGGGAAAATCAACGCACGTATGCCCGGGTCGTACCGATAATTGGGGTCCGGGGTTCGGATCGCCGCGGCGACCTCGAGGGTGTAGCCCTACATCGATTCGAACACGACGAACGCCTTCATGGTCGCTTCTCCTTCATGCTGTTCAAGGAGGTTCCTTGGATCGTCACCCAAACGGACCGCCGCCGCCTGCTGTCCAACTGACGATCTGAGGGTCAGCTCTCATCGGTGGCGCCCCAGGGCCGGGATGTAGCGTCCAAGGGCCAGCTTGTCGTCGGCCACCGGGGCTCTCACGCCCCACGCTGCTGGAACGAGACCCCAACGCCGAGTCGTGGTTGGAGGATCGAGTCTCTGGAGCAACGGAATCAACGGTTCGGGCGCCAGTAGCGCCGTCCCTGGATCAGCGCGCCGAGTCCTTCAGCGCCGTCTCCAGCGGCCAGCTGGGAATCGCGACCTCGCTGCACTCTCGATGACCGGCAGCGCGCTTTCCGGCAGCGCGCTTTCCGGCAGGGGCGGGCGGCGGCCAGTGCAGGGGGGCCGTCCCGGCCTGCCGCACGGTGATCTGCTCGGGGACCGGCTGTCTCTCGTCGGGTCGCGTGGGCGGCGCCCTGCGAAGCCGACGAGCGGGCTCGAGCTGCTGACCCTTCATTAGGAGCTACGCGATGGCGTGTCCGAGGAGTCTGCTCGGGTCGAGATAGACCCGCAGACGCCAGAGCAAGCCAACAAGCCGGACGGCTAGCGGCGCACATCAACCCGGATTCTCGATCGGGTGTGCGCCCAGTGCCCAGACAGTCCTTTCCAGAGGGTCGAGCGACTCGACGCCAGGGCGCAGTGACGCGGCCACCGCAGGTCGGGCCTGCTCGCTCGTACTCACCCAGCCCGCTGCTCCCTCTGGGCAAGACCTCTACTCCCGGCCAGGTGTTATCTCGCGGGCCCTGGAGTCCAATCTCTCCTGAGAAAACCCCCGCAGGATGCACGGCGGTCCCCGGCGTCCCCGTCACCGAGGTGATCGCTCGATGAGCTGGATGACCCCCGCACGCCGCGGCCTGTTGCGTAGACCACTCGGCCGCTCAGTCGAGCGGCCACCTACGGATATGCGGCTCTGGGCCATCATCCTCGTTGGTGTGCTGGTCGTGGTGGCTGCACTGCCGGTCCCAGCCCAGGCCGCGGTTTCGCCGTCGCCGTTTGAGGTCAGGCGCGACGGCAACACGTACCACGCGGAGTCTCAGACGACACCGTCGAGCTACTCGGGTGATCTCAAGGATGTGGTGGAGAGTGCCACGGCTGAGCTGATGTCACACGGGGGCGGCGTTGTCACGTTCCTGGCGGGTGATTTCGACCTCGGTCCGGACTGGTTCGAGTTGACCGAGATCGCCGATATCACGTTCGAGGGTCAGGGCATCGAGATGACGACGATCCGCAACAACGCCAGCGCGTCGACCGACACCGAGCCCTTCGACATGACGCGGAGCGATCGCATCACGGTGCGCGACATGACCGTGCACGCCGACGGTCCACCGCGCAATACGAGTGACGCACTGGACTTCGACGGTGGGGACGACGTCGTTATCGAACGGGTGAAGGTAACGGGTGCTCGCGGGCGGGGAATCATCTTCGACGGCAAGGACGCGGGCCAGACCGCGACCAACAACGTCGTTCGCGACTGCATCGTTACGGGCGTTCCCGCGGACGGGATCCAGCTCCTCGCATCGAGCAACAACCTGGTCGAGAACTGCACGATCACCGATGTCGGCGGGATGGGGGTCCGCGTGACCAAGTCGTCGACCAGCGCGGATCAGCCGAACAAGAAGTCCAACGACAACACCATCGCGAACAACGTCATCGAGCTCTCGGGAAGCCACGGCATCGGAGTGCGGGCAAGCGATCGCAACCTCATCACCGGCAACACCGTGTTGAACGCCCAGAACGGGAACTCCGGGATCCTGATCGCGGAGGCGAACAACATCGACTGCGACGACAACATCGTGCAGTTCAACACGGCGACCGACGATCAGCCCGCGCCGACGCAGGAGTTCGGGCTGAACATTGCCCACTCGAGTTGCCATCGGACCGTGGTGATCGACAACAACTTCACCGGGAACCTGCTCGGCGAGATCAACGACGACGGCACGGACACGATCTACACATCCGCAGACACCGAGCCGCCGTCTGCTCCTGGCAGCCTCCTCGCAACATCGGTCAGCGGCGTGACCGTCGACATGGCGTGGACCGCCTCAACGGACAACATCGCCGTCGCCGCCTACGACGTCTATAGGGACGGCGAGTTGCTCGACTCGGTGAGTGGCACGGCGACCGCCTATCAGGACGGGACCGTCGCTCCGCTGACCTCCTACCAGTACGTCGTGCGGGCCCGTGATCCCGCCGGCAACGTCTCCGGCCCGAGCAACGCGCTCGACGTGACGACGGGGGCGCCACCGCCGATCTTCACGCTCAACCCGACCGACGACGCCACGATCCGGCCGAACAAGGGAGTGCTCGGAGCCGCGCCCACGCTCGAGGTCGATGCGTCTTCGGTCAAGGACGCGGTGCTTCGTTTCGACGTGAACGCCGTGGGGACGAGCTCGGTGCTCAACGCAACGCTGCGCCTGCACGCGCTCGACGGTTCGAGCAGCGGCGGGACCTTCGTCCAGATGACGAACACGAACTGGAGCGAGGACACGATCACCTGGGAGAATGCCCCTCCCGGTGACGGCATCCCGCTGGGGTCGCTCGGTGCCGTGAGCGCAGGCAACTGGTACGAGCTCGACGTGACGCCGCTTGTCACCGCTGATGGGCCGGTCGCTGTGCGCATCAGCTCACCCAGCGCGAACGGAGTCGACTACGCCTCCAAGGAAGGAGCGCCGGGATTGGCTGCGGAGCTGGTCATCGAGCTCGATGAGGCACCCCCCTCCGATACGGAGAAACCCTCTGCGCCGACGAATCTGGTGGCGACCGACCTGCAGCCGACCTCCGTCTCGATGGGGTGGGACGCATCGAGCGACAACGTCGGCGTGGTCGGGTACGACATCTACCGCGACGGTGGCTTGCTCGACAGCGTCGATGGGGCGACGACCTCCTACCAGGACGATTCGGTCGCTCCCGAGTCGTCGTACGCCTACTTCGTGGTCGCCCGCGATGCCGCGGGCAACCCCTCCGCCGCCTCCAACACTCTCGACGTCGTGACACCGGCCCAGCCGCAGGAGTTCGCGCTCAGCCCCACCGATGACGCCACGATCCGCCCGAGCCGGCCCGACCGAAACTACGGCTCCAACCCGGCACTCGAGGTGGACGCATCGTCGAAGAAGGACATCCTGATGCGCTTCGACGTCACGGGAATCGGCACGGCGACGGTGACCAGCGCGACGCTGCGGCTCTACGTCGTTGACGGGTCGAGCAATGGCGGTGATTGGACGTCGACGACCGACACGAACTGGTCTGAGAGCACCGTGACCTGGAACACTGCGCCAGCCGCAGACGGCAGCTTCCTTGGCAGCCTCGGGGTCGTTTCACCCGGCACGTGGGTCGAGATCGACCTCACTACGCTCATCTCAGAAGACGGTGTCATCAGCGTGCGCGGCAGCTCCCTTTCCGCAAATGGTGCTGACTACGCATCGAAAGAGGACCCAGCCGGTTTCGCGCCCGAACTCGTGATCGTGCTCGGCTGACGAGGAGCCGACGGCACGAGGGCGTCGACGATGGACTCGGCAGCTGCGGGGCCGCGGCGGCTCAGACGAGCGAATCTGGCAAGACTGCGCCGGCCACGCTCGCGGCCGTCGGGACGGGCGAGCCAATTCGATCGATGCGCACCACCCGGCCCCCGCCCCCCTCGGCCTGGCGAATGGCGCTCGCGACCGCTCGAGAGAAATCGGCTCCCGCGGCGGTGACCTCCACCGGCCCGCCCGCATCCAGGTGCAGCCGCAGATGGTGGTGCGTCGTCTGTTCTGTATGCATCTTCGCGAGGATCGGCTGCAGCGTCACCAGCAGGACGTCCAGAACCGCCAGCGCGCCCAGCACCCGGTAGTAGGTCGGGGTGTCGATCTCGAGCCAGATCGCGACCACGACCATCGCCGCCAGCGCCAAGGCGGTCACGCTCGAGCCGGCGAAGGCCCGACGGACCGATGGCGGATCGGCCCGCCGCCGCCGGGCCGTCAGCGCCGCGATCTGGCCTGCGGCCGCGGCGCACGCGGTGACGCTTACGGCCGATCTGACGAGGGTCGTCGGAGGATCGTCGGACCAGACGAGCCCCAGCATCAGCGCCAGCCCGGCCGCTGCGAGCGCCGCGTTGGCGATCGCCAGGCGCCGGTCGCGCTCCTGATCGATGAGGACCGTCGCAGGAACGGCCAGCAGCCCGTAGCCCCCCGCAAGCAGGGTCGATAGCAGAATCCTGCCCTGGGTCGGGCCGAACTGGCCGAAGAGCAGGATCCCGATCGCGATGGCGGCGGTCAGGCAGAGTGATGCCACTACCGCCGCCAGCAGAAAGCGCTTGCCGTCTCTCAGGTGCGATCTCACTCCGCGCCTCCTCGCGCTCGCCCCCTATGGGAGCACAGGCGATCCTCGCGTCCAATGCGGGGCTGGCATCGGCGCGCACGCGGATCGGGCGCGCGGACTTCCCCGATTCGCCGAACCCGGCTAAGGGCCGGTCATCCCCGGAACCCCGCACCCGCAGCGATTCGCTTCGTCATCGGCTCGACAACCGGGGTCGGAAGCCGGTTTCCGACACGCTGCCTTGTCCCGCTGTTAGTCCATATGGCCAAGGATCGCCGGCTTCCTTTGGTTCACTGTCACAAAGAGCGCGCGCGCACCCCGGCGTACCATCCGGCGCCGCCCGAGCCCCAAGAAGGAGGGCCCTCCGCATCATGCCGAGAGTTCGAGAGAGTAACGTCGTCGCCGCCCAGTGGAGCCCGAACGGGTCGATAGGCACCGGCGACCTGACCACACCCGGCAGCTCGATCTACGGTGCGAACGTCTTTGGCCCCGACGAGCAGCGTCAGCGGCTGCCGAAGACGATCTTCCGTCAGCTCCAGGCCACGATCGACCGCGGCGAGCCGCTGAATCCCGGCCTCGCGGACGCGGTCGCCCTCGCCATGAAGGACTGGGCCCTCGAGAGGGGCGCCACCCACTACACCCATTGGTTCCAGCCCCTGACCGGCTCGACCGCCGAGAAGCACGACTCGTTCTTCGGACCGGAGCACGGTGGCACCGCGCTCGCCCAGTTCACGGGCAAGGAGCTGATCCGCGGCGAGCCGGACGCCTCGAGCTTCCCGAGCGGCGGCATCCGCGCGACCTTCGAGGCGCGCGGCTACACGGCGTGGGATCCCACCAGCCCCGCGTACGTCATCGAGAACCCGAACGGGGCCTACCTCTGCATCCCGACGGCGTTCGCGTCGTGGACGGGCGAGGCGCTCGACAAGAAGATCCCGCTGCTGCGGTCCATGAGCGCCCTCAACAAGTCGGCGCTGCGGGCACTGCGGCTGTTCGGCGACACGACGACGGCGCGCGTCTACACCACGATCGGCCCTGAGCAGGAATACTTCCTGATCGACGAGCAGTTCTTCTACCAGCGCCCCGATCTCGTGGCGACCGGCCGCACGCTCTTCGGTGCCAAGCCGGCCAAGGGCCAGCAGCTCGACGACCACTACTTCGGCTCCATCCCCGAGCGCGTCCTCGCCTACATGCTCGAGGTCGAGCGTGAGCTCGCCAAGCTGGGCGTCCCGATCAAGACCCGCCACAACGAGGTCGCCCCGGCCCAGTACGAGATCGCGCCGATCTTCGAGAACTCCAACGTCGGCACGGACCACCAGCAGCTCTGCATGCAGGTGATGCAGAACGTCGCCCGCCGCTACGGCCTGGTATGCCTGCTGCACGAGAAGCCGTTCGCCGGCGTCAACGGGTCGGGCAAGCACAACAACTGGTCCATGAGCACCGACGACGCCAACCTGCTCGACCCGGGCGACACGCCCCACGACAACCTGCAGTTCCTCTTCTTCGCGACGGCCGTCATCAAGGCCGTCCACTCCCATCAGGGTCTGCTGCGCGCCTCGATCGCGGGGGCCGGCCAGGACCACCGCCTCGGGGCCAACGAAGCGCCGCCGGCGATCATCTCGGTCTTCTTGGGCAAGGAGCTCGAGGACGTCTTCACGGCCATCGCCGCCGGCGAGCCGGCGGCGAGCGCGGCCCGCGAGATGATGCACCTGGGAACGCACGTCCTGCCGGACCTTCCGCGCGACACCGGAGACCGCAACCGCACCAGCCCGTTCGCCTTCACCGGCAACCGGTTCGAGTTCCGGGCGCTCGGCTCCAGCCAGTCTCCGAGCCTGCCCAACACGGTTCTCAACACGATCGTCGCTGAGGCCATCGACGCCCTCTCCGAGGAGCTCGAGGCGAGGATGGCCGGCACCAAGAAGAAGAAGGGCAAGTCGCTCGAGGACGCGCTCACCGAGGTCATCAGGGTCAACTACACGACGGTGGGCAAGGTCGTCTTCGACGGCGACGGCTACTCGGACGAGTGGCACCGCAAGGCCGCCAAGCGGGGGTTGAAGAACCTCCGCACGACCCCCGACGCCCTTCCCGAGCTGATCAGCGACCAGACCGTCGCGGTCTTCGGCAACTACTCCGTGCTCGACGAGCGGGAGCTGCACTCCCGCTGCGAGGTACTGCTCGAGCAGTACGTCATCAAGGTGAACATCGAGGCCGAGACGGCCGCGGACATCGCGGCGACGATGCTGCTGCCCGCCTCCGCCCGGCACCTGGCGATGCTGAGGGAGGCCGGCCTGACCGACCTGGCCGAGGAGACCGCCGACCTCGTCAGCTCCTTCACCAAGGCGATCAAGACCCTCCAGACCGCGAACCTGGACGAGAACCACCCCACGGACCTCATGGAGGAGGCCGAGTACATGCGCGACGCGGTCATCCCCGCGATGAACGAGGTACGGCACTTCGCCGACAAGCTGGAGCGGATGGTCGCCGACGACCTGTGGCCGCTCCCGCGCTACTCGGAGATGCTGTTCATCAAGTAGTCGGGCGCCCGATCGACGCCCCGTCTGCCTCGGGTGGACGGGGGTCGCACCGGATCGGGCCGCGTCCGGCTCTCGGCAAATCCCATGGGCCGTGCAGGCCTTGGACCTAGCCCGGAAAACACACTATTCGTGATGCGTCGGGCGGCACCGGGACGCGACGCTGCCGCCAGCATCCCTCTGATCGGTCGCGTGGCGGGTGGAGGCCAGCCTGGCGCTATTCGGTGACGGGGCCGATAGGGCGGCTGCGGCGGGCGTGCGATTGATGCTGAGCGAGCAGCAGCATCCGCCCTCATCGCGTGCCTCAAATCGATGAACCTGGTGGACAAGGCGCGCTCGACCGGAACGATCCGGCATCCGGCAGATTCGCGCGGGCCGACGCCCGTAAGGCGACTCGGATCATCGGCCCCCCGACCCGCCACTTTTGGCTGCGCCGATTCCATTCGACGGTGAGTTGTTCGCCCTTTGCCATCCTCGCTCCTAGCCTTGCCTTGATTGAGCCCACAAAAGGCGCCGCACGCATTCAGGGCAAGGTGCCCAGGGCAGAGGGAGTAATGCATGAGCGACGACACTCCGGACCTCGAGACCGTCAAGACCCGTCAGCAGGCCGCCTTGAGCGCCGGCGACTACTCTGCGATGGCGACGCAGGTACCGCTGCCGAGCGAGATGCTCTGCGAGCACCTCGACCTGCACGCCGGAAAGCGTGTCCTCGACGTGGCGTGTGGGAGCGGCAACACCAGCCCTCCGCCGCACGCAGGAACTGCGACGTGGTTGGTATCGACCACGTACCGGCGCTGCTCGACCGTGCCCGAGAGCGGGCGTCCGCCGAGCGAGTAGCGGCGGAATTCATCGAGGGCGACGCCGAGAAACTCCCGTTCGACGAGCGAGCTTCGACGCCGTGGTCTCGGTCATGGGTGTGATGTTCGCGCCCAATCAGGACCAGGCTGCCGCCGAGATGCTCGGGGTTTGTCGCCCAGGCGGCGCCATTGGCATCGTCGTGTGGCCGACCGGCGACTTCGTACACGACCTGTTCAAGACCGTTTCGGCCTTCGCTGGCGTGCAGGCGGGGGTCCGGTCGCCGTTCGAATGGGCGTCGGAAGAACGCCTCCAGGAATTGCTCGGAGGCGGGACGACCGACCTTGCAGTGACTCCGCACACGGTCACCTTCAGCTTCCGCAACACCGAGGACTTCGTGCTGGGCTGGACGCGAGACTATGGCCCCTCAGCGCTCTGCTACGAGAAGCAGGACGCCGACGGCAAGGAAAGTCTGCGAAGCGCTCTCGAAGACCTCGCCGCGAAGTACAACCGCAACACGAGCGGTCCCGCTGTGGTGATCACGGCGCGCTACATCGAGGTCGTCGCGGCGCGCGCCTGAGCGCGAGAGCGGTGGGGCACCAGAGGGGTGCCGCGAACAACGCGCCCGCGGTGACGACTGGCCGGAGCTGAGCACACCCCCGACCCGCCCGAACCGCTAGTCCATCGGCCGATGCCGCTCCAGCACGCCGTTGCCGGGCCGCCGGTGCGGTTAATCCGTGCTGGGGCGGCAACCGTCTGTTGGCCGCGATCGAGACGGCCGTAGCCGGGCTGGGAGCGGCCGCGCTAGAGGTAGCGCGCCCTATCGGCCTCGCCCTCAGGCAATACGTGCGTGTACCTGTTTGCCGTCACGGCAAGGTTGCGCCGACCGACGACGCGACGCCGGCGAGCAGTCCACCCCTCACGACGGCCACCCCTCGGCGACGTCGACGACGACCCGACCGACCCGACCGCGATCGACCTGGCGTTCGAGGGCGGCAGCCAAGTCGGCGATCTTGTGACGCGAGTCGATCGGCACCTCGAGCCCATCGGCCAGCCAGCCGCCGACCAGCTCGAGGTCCGCTCGCTTGGAGTCGACCTGGACGAAGCGGCAGTGCTTGGAGGTAAACAGCGCGCGCGCCATGCCAGTGACCAGGGCCATATCGGGCAGCGTCGTGACATAGGTGCCCCCGGCCCGCAAGACCTTCGCGCAGTGGCCGTACGAGTGCACGGCCGGGGTGTCGAAGACCACGTCGTAGGCCGCTTCGGCATCGAGCGGATCCGACTTCTTTCGGTCGATGACCGCATCGGCGCCGAGCGCCTCGACGCGCTCGACGTCCTGGGTGCTGCACACGCCGGTGACGTGAGCGCCGAGGCGCTTGGCGATCCCGACCGCGACCGAGCCGATGCCGCCACCCGCCCCGATGATCAGCACCTTTCCGCCTTCACCAAGCCCGCCGAGGTCTCGCAGCGACTGCAGGCTCGTCATCGCGACGGTGGCCGCGGCCGCGGCCACGTGGTACGGGACATCGTCGGGCTTGGCCGCGAGAGCCTCGCGCGGCAACGTGACGTACTCGGCGAACGCGCCCTGCTTTTGGGACATGGAGTACGCCAAGTGGCCCCACACGGCCGCGCCTTCGTCAATGTCAGTCGTGCGGTCACCGCGGGCTTCGACGGTGCC
>JAOTZF010000053.1 GCA_029861485.1 Thermoleophilia bacterium
CAACGTCGTACGGTGGGTCGCCGCGGCGGGTAAGCGCGCCATCGATGCCATCTATCCCGAGCCAATCGGTGAGGTCGGCGCGGAGACGTGGTCAGCGTCGGTTGAGGAGCTCGGGCAGCCGACTCTCGTCCTCGAGCACGTCGCCGACCAGGGCATCCTTCAGTTGGCAAACAGAAAGCAGCTCGTCTCGCTCGCCTCTGATGCCGACGTCGTGATCGCGCTCGTACCCGCGGTAGGCGACTCGGTGCCCACGGGCGCCCCGCTCTTTTTTGTCTACGGGGAGGCCGAGGTCGACGCCCATGCCCTGCGCGCCTCGCTCGAGTTCGGCATCGAGCGAACCATCGAGGGTGATCCGGCACAGGCCTTCCGCTGGCTCGTGGATATCGCCATCAAGGCGCTCTCTTCGGCGATCAACGACCCGTCTACGGCGCTGCAGGCCATCGACCAGATCGAGGATCTTCTGCACCGGGTCAGCATGCGCCGGATCGCCGCTGGGGAGATCAGCGACCCCTCAGGCACGCTGCGTCTCGTGTACCGAAGGCCCTCGTGGGAGGACTTCGTCGACCTTTCGATGACGGAGATTCGTCGTGATGGAGCGGGATCGGTGCAGGTCGAGCGGCGCCTTCGGGCACTACTGCTCGATTTGCTCGAGGTCGCGCCTACGCGCCGACGGGCGGCCCTCGAGGATCAGCTTGCCCGGCTCGACGAGAGCGTGAAGCAGACCTACTCGGAGAATGAGCGACCGGTGGCCGAGATCCCCGACTACCAAGGGATCGGCTCGCGAAGGGTGGCCGGAAGACGACGCATCGCTGACCGCCCCGAGTAACGCTGACACCGACAGCGAGGCCTGAGCGAGCACCATTCATCTCAGCACCTCTCTGGTCGTCCGATCCCCACGAGCCCTACCGACCCTTTAGTGGATGGTGTCGCCGCGGGTTCATAGCCTCTTCTTGCTCGAGAGCGACCGGAGTCGATCCGCGGTGGCCCGCGACGGCGTGGGCGATCGCCGAGTCGTATTCGCGCAGTGCCCGTGCGAGCTGGGCCGCGGCCCCTGCGGGCGCCTCGAGGTCGGCGCTGATCAGCTCATGCGCCATTCGCGCGGCCGCGACGATGCTGGTGAGCTCGTGGCGGGCGGCGGTGATGGTGATCACGTCGTCGCGCATCTGAACGATTCGCATGGCTCGTGCTCGGGCTCAGGCAGCCGCGGCGGCGGCCTGGGATCGCACGTAGGAGGCGGCCTGGTCGATCTCGGCGACGAACGTGTCGTAGTCGAGGTCAAGGGCGTTGAGGTAGGTGCTCCAGCCCATCGTGTGCTTTGCCATCAGGGCGGCCTCGGCGATCTCCTCCTCGGTCGCGCCGAACAGCCGGGCGGCCTCGGAGTGGAAGTAGACGCAGTAGCGGCAGCGGGTCGCGCCGGAGACCGCGATCCCGATCAGCTCCTTGTACTTGTTGGGGATGTGGGTCTCCCCGAGCTCGAGGGTCTTCATGGCGACCCATTCGTGCTCGATCAGCTCGTCGGGAACATCGTTGAAGAAGCTCAGCACCAGGCCGAGCGTCTCGCGGATGTCGGCCTCGACTTCGGTCCGTGTCATCACGTCCTGCAGTTGTGGCTCGCCCGTAGGCATACCGGCGGATGGTCGAGCGAGCGGGAAAGACACCCATTCGCCATGTGAGCATCCTCTTCTCGACGGCCTGAACGCGTCCTGAACGCATCACTCCGTAGTTACCGCCCGCGCAGAGGAACCCCCCGGGGGAGCCCCAAGTGACTCCCGGGGGAATGTCGGGCGCCGGCGTGGTGGCCTTGGGCCGCGGGCAGCGCGACAATGAGTGCTGTGTCCGCATCCGCTGGGGAGCTGCTCGCCGTTGGGAATGCTGCGCTTGGGGCAGGGCATTGGGCTGAGGCGCGATCGGCGTTTGAGTCGTGCCTGTCCGATGGGGCGACGCCCGAGGCGTCATTCGGGCTGGCCGTGGCGCTGTGGTGGTTGGGTGAGAACCATGGCAGCGTCGTCCGGTGCTCTGAGGCCTACTCGTTGTTCCGGCAGTCGGGTGATACCGAGAGCGCCGTGCAGTGCGCCGTGTGGCTGGGCATCACGTACAAGGCGAACTTCGCCAACTTCGCGGCCGCGAACGGATGGATCGGGCGGGCCGACCGGTTGTTGGAGTCGATCGCTTCCGGGCCGTTGCACGGATGGGCCTGGGTGGCACGCGCCTACCGGATGCCTGACCTGAAGGCCGCCGAGGACATCACCGCACGCGCCCTCGAGGTCGGCCGGGACGCGGGCGACGTCGACCTCGAGTTGGTCGCGCTGGCTCAGCTCGGTTTGATTCGGGTTGGCCGCGGTGAGACGGAGGCGGGGTTCGCTCTGATCGACGAGGCGGTGGCGGCAGCCCTTGCGGGTGAGCGCACCAGTCTCGACACGGTGGTCTACGCCTGCTGCGACATGCTCAATGCGTGCGAGCTGGTCAGCGACTTAGAACGCGCCGTGCAGTGGTGCAAGGTGGCCGCCGACTTCGTCGATTCCTACGGTTGCCCGTTCTTGTATGCCGAGTGCCGCATCTATTACGGCAGCGTGCTCGCCGCCAAGGGGCGGTGGAGCGACGCAGAGCGCGAGTTGGGATTGGGGCTGCGAATTACCGAGGGTGCGTGCCCCGGGCTGTACGGCAGAGCACTGACCCGCCTGGCAGCCCTTCGGATCCGTCAGGGCCGTCTTGAGGAGGCAGAGCAGCTGATGTCCACGCCCGAGCAGGGCGTAGACGTCGAGGCCGAAGCCACCGTGTTGCTCGCAGCGCTCCAACTCGCCCGAGGCGACGCAGAGGCCGCCGGCCGAACCCTTAAGCAGCGGCTCCACCAGCTCGAGCACCACAACTCGCATCTCATCGCGGCGCTAGACCTGCTGATCGAGGCATATGTGGCGGTCGGCGACGCGAATGCGGCGGAAGCGACGGCTGACCGTCTCACCAGGGTCGTCGTTTCAGCTGACAGTGACCAAGTCGACGCGTTGACCGCCAGCGCCCGGGGACGCGTGGCGTTCGCCCAAGGCGACTCGGCGACCGCGGTAGTGCATCTGGAAGCGGCGCTGAAGCGGTGGTCACGGCTGGAGTGCCCTTTCGAGGTGGCCCGGGCCCGGTTCGACCTCGGCCGCGCGCTCGTCGACGCACACCCCGAACTCGCTCTTGATCACGCCCGCAGCGCCCTCGCCAGTTTTGAGTCGCTCGGCGCCAACCTCGACGCCGACCGGGTCGCAGCGTTCCTGCGCTCCCTCGGGCACTCGACCCGTGCGGGACGGAAAGGCGTCGGCACGCTGACGGCTCGCGAGCTGGAGGTGCTCCGGCTCCTCGGCGTGGGTCTATCGAATCCAGAGATCGCGGCGCGGCTCTACGTGAGTCGGAAGACGGCGGCGCACCACGTCAGCAGCGTGCTCACCAAACTGAGCCTGCGCAACCGAGCCGAGGCCGCCGCCTACGCGGTCAGGGTTCTCGGACCGCCTGAGCCGCCGATGCCGAGCCAGCCCGCAGGGCGCCGAGCGTGGGACGGCAAATAGGGCAGCTGCCCGATGCCCACCGCGCTGACCGGCCACTAGGTTGGGTTCATGACCGCCACCGATACATCCGAGTCGTTCCAGATCCCGATGGAGGCCGCCGAGTTCTACGAGTCCGCTTTCGTGCCGGCGTTCTTCGCTCAGTGGGCACCGATCCTCTGCGATGCGGCCGGGGTCGCGCCCGGCCAGTCCGTGCTCGACGTTGCCTGCGGCACCGGTATCGTCGCCCGCACCGCAGCCGACCGCGTCGCTCCGGGCGGCACCGTCACCGGAGTCGACCTGAACGAGGCGATGCTGACCGTTGCCCGCCGTGTCAGACCCGACATCACGTGGAGACAGGGCGAGGCAGCCGCGCTCCCGTTCCCTGACGAGTCCTTCGACGCCGTCCTCTGCCAGATGGCGTTGATGTTCTTCCCCGACCGCGTTGAGGCGGTTCACGAGATGCGCCGCGTCCTCACGCCGCATGGGACGATCGCCGTCATCGTTCCCGGTCGGCTGGATGCACAGCCCGCGTTTGCGCCGTTTGTCGACATGGCTGCCCGACACGCCGGGCCCGAGGCGATCTCGCTGTTGACCGCCTACTTCGTGTGCGGCGATCTCGACCAACTCGCCAACCTGCTCGGCTCCGCCGGTCTCCGCGTCACTTCGGCCACGACGCAGCTCGGCACCTACCGCGCCCCCTCTGTAGACGCGTTTGTGACTACCGAGGTCGAAAGCACACCTCTCGTCGACCGGATCAGCGACCACGTCTACGGGCGCATCCGCCAAGATGCCCGCGAAGCGTTGAGACCCTTCACCACTCCCGATGGCGCCGTCGTCGCCCCCTTCGAGTGCAACATCGTGACGGCACAACGGCCCATAAGCAGCTAATCGAGCCCACGAGAACTGCCGTCCACGCCTGGTCACAGCCTGAGTGAACTCGCCCGCCAGATCCTCCAGCCGGACTTTGGGCCTTGCTCGATGCCACCGCCAGTCCACAGAGGACGGGCTTCCTCGCGCGCATCAGCCTGTGCGATTCCTCTGCCGATGCTGACGACCAGGCCGGTTATTCCCAGCGCCCCGGTGCCGATGCAGTCTGCATAGCAGAGCAGAGCAACCGGATCCCAGGAGAACCCTGAACAACGCCCCTTCCACCGAGCACCCAGTCCGCGACGGCGATGCCTTTTCCGCGCGCACGACCCTGCTGATCTGGCACGGCTACCTGCTCACGGCAACGGGATCGAACATCTACACGCTCAACCTGGCCCGGGCATGGCTCGAGGGCGGCCATGATGTCGTGTTGGTCTGCCAGGAGACCTCTGCAGCGCGTTTCCCCGAGGTCAACGATGAAGTCCTTCTCGAGATGTCGGCCGAGGACGACGGCCGGCAGCGCCCGGCATCGCGGCGTGCGCTGGTGCGGCCGCGGGAGGGGAAGGGTCGCTGCACCCTCGTTCGCCCGGACATCGACGGCCTGCTGCCGGTCTACGTGCTCGATCGGTACGAGGGCTTCCGTGTCGAGCGCCTGATCGATCTCTCCGATACGCAGCGCAAGCGCTTCGCCGAGTGTCAGGCCGCCGCCGCGGAATGGGTGCTCGACGAATGGGACATCGATGGCGCTCTGGTCAACCATGCGATCCCGCTGCCCAGCGCGCTGGAGCCGGTGTTCGCCCGTCGCGAGCTGCCCTATGCGGTGAAAGTCCATGGCAGTGAGCTCGAGTACGCGGTGCGCGAGGACCCCGCTCTGGTCGGCCCGGCGCAGGCGGGGCTCGCCGGGGCCGCGAGCGTCCTCGTGGGCTCTCAGCACACGGCTGATCGCACGGTGGAGCTGCTTGGGGAGGCATGTGTGACTGGCCGTGTCCACATCGCGCCCCCCGGTGTGGACGTCGAGCACTTCGCACCCTTGGGCGCCGCCGGTCGCGCCGCCGCGATCGGATCTCTGCGCCGAACGGTCGCGGCCAAGCTCGAGGCTCAGCCGGGCGGCCGCGGAGCATCGGCCCGGCAGACGCTGGGCGCGCTGGTCGCCGAGGCCGCTTTCACGGACCTTCCACCTCTGGGGGAGCGGGTCGGCGACTATCAGGAGCGCCACATTGACGCCGATGCCATCGCCCAGCTGGCCGCCGTGGATGCCGACGAAGATCGCGTCGTGGCGTTCGTGGGCAAGCTCATCCCGCAGAAGGCTCTTCACCTCGTGCTCATGGCCTGGCCGCTGGTGATTCAGCGCGAGCCGCGGGCACGTCTTCTGATTGCCGGCTTCGGGCCGGCCCGTGAGCACTGCGAGGCCTTCGTCGATGCCTGCACGCTGGGGCGGCGGGACCTCGCGATCGAGATCGCCAACCATCTTTCTGAGGCTGCTCTGCCCGAGAGCAGCGGCTTCGCGTTCTCCGATCTCTTCACGCCTGCGGACTCGCCCGAGCTCAGCGACGGCTACTGGGAGGCGGCGCGATCACTCCGGGAGCGCACCACCTGGCTCGGTCTGGTCGACCACGACGTCCTCGCCGATGCCTTGCCGCTGTGCGAGGTGAGCATTGTGCCGAGCCTGCTGTCAGAGGCCTTCGGCATGGTCGCGGCGGAGGCGGCTGCCTGTGGAGCGGTCCCCATCGTGGGGGACCATTCCGGTCTGGCGGATGCCGCGACCATCATCGAGCGGGGTGGGGTCGTGCCCATGCGGGTGCCGATCCGTGATCGTGGAGCGGTTTCGCACCTTGCGGCTCGCGTCATCGCCCGGCTCGCGCTCTCGCCGGAGCAGGCCGCAGCTCAGGCCGACCTCGCCCGCCGCAACGTGGTTGGAGAATTGAGCTGGACGGCCGTCGCCAAGAACGCTGCTCAGCTGATGTGCGGCGAGCGCTCCGCGGCGCTCCCTGGGTGAGCGGCGCTGCCGTGCATCTCCCAGGGCACGACGATCCGCCCCCCCCGGGCGCCGAGGCTCAGGCGTCGATCCTTCAGTGGCGTGGCCACACTGCGAGCTGGGCGATCCTCGCCCGATCTACGCGGTCATCCTCAGGTCGGCTCATTCAGGTCGCGTTCAGCTGCCTCGAGAGAAGGTCGAGTAGCGCCGCCATTAGCGTGGGCGGGCCCGATGTCGACGAGCAGCCGAGAGGGTCCAGGCGTGCCAGTGATCTCGCCCGCCGGTGGCGCCAAGGCAGCGAGACGGGCGTGCGATGCCAGGGAGCGACTCCCCATTCATCCTGAACACGTCGGCCTCGCACCCCGGGACCGACACACGAATGGAGGACAAAGGAGATGCCGACTGCGACGACATTCGACTTTGAGTTGCTACGCGAAGCGATCGAGCAGGCCAACGAGTCGAGTTTGGTAGGTTTCTATGCCGACGACGCAGAGATGCAGGTGATCGACAAGGATCGACCGCCAGGCTCTCCGCTCGTGCTGCACGGCAAGTCCGAGATCGGCGAGCTGTACCGCGACATCTGCAGTCGCGCCATGACGCACGAGGTACAGGATCCCGTTCTCACCCCGGATCGCGTGGCGTTCAACGAGGCCTGCCGCTACCCGGACGGGCTACGAGTGCTCTCTGCGAACACGCTCGACCTCCACGGCGGAAAGATCGTCCGCCACCGATTGGTGCAGGCCTGGGACGAGGCGTAGCAGGAAGCCCGTAGCACTGCGGCATATCTGCGCAAGCGGCCACGTAGCGGGCCGCGCTCCTGTCAACGCCGGACCCGGCTCAGTGCTCGGCCGAAGGAGGAGCGGGAGAGGGGATTCGAACCCGCGACCCTCAGCCGGGAAACGGCGTCGTTGAACCTCGACGGTTTCAGGCTCGGCCTCCGCGGCGGACGAACATATGTTCGCTATACTCGAGCCGTGGACGAGCGGCCGACGGTTCTGCACGCCGACCTCGACGCGTTCTATGCATCGGTCGAGCAGTTGCTCGATCCGCGGCTCCGTGGTCGCGCGCTCGCCGTGGGAGGCGGGGTGGTCCTAGCAGCGTCATACGAGGCGAAGCGCGTCGGCGTATCGAGCGGCATGGTCGGGTGGCGTGCGCGGGAACGTTGTCCTGATCTGATCTTCGTCAAAGGCCACTTCTCGGAATACCGGCGTCTGAGCGAGCAGGTGATGGGCATCCTGGGTGACTACACGCCTGCGGTTGAGCGGGTCTCCATCGACGAGGCGTTCCTGGACGTCGGCGGCTCGCGGCGTCTGTTCGGGGAGCCCGCCGAGATTGCGAAGGTGATCCGCCACCGAGTGGCAGGCGAGGTGGGGCTACCGATCTCTGTGGGGGCCGCCCGCACGAAACACTTGGCGAAGATCGCGTCCCAGGTCGCCAAGCCCGATGGCTTGGTCGTGGTGGAGCCCGATCGGGAGCGGGCGTTCCTCGACCCGTTGCCTGTCCAGCTGGTGTGGGGCGTCGGCCCGGCGACCCAAGCGCGGCTCGCACATCGTGGAATCACAACGATTGGCGAACTGGCGCGAGCCTCGCCTGACACACTCGCTCGATTGGTCGGAGGAGGGGTCGCAGGCAAGCTGAGGGCGCTCGCGAACAACGACGATTGGCGCCGGGTGCGCACCGATGGGCGAGCGCGGTCGGTAGGCGCCCAATCGGCCTTGGGTCGAGCCTCCCCAACGCCAGAGCTGCTCGCCGAGGTCTTGGGTCATCTCGCCGACCGCGTGGCGGGCCGTCTGCGAGCGAAGCGGCGGGCCGGACGGACCGTGACGGTGCGGGTCCGATTCTCAGGAATGCGCAGCATCACTAGGTCCGTGACCGTCCGTGACCCCGTGGCGTCGACGCTCACGCTGAGGGAGATCGCTGAGTCGTTGGTCGTGCAGGCTCTGTCGGATCATCCGGTGGAGCGCAGCGTCACGCTGCTCGCGATCTCGGTGTCCAACCTCATCGAGGATCCCGAGGTTCAGCTGGAGCTCCCCGTGCCCGGCGGCGATCGCCACCGCTCGGGTTCGCCGCCTGCGGTCGCCCGTCTCGCGGTGGATCGCTCGATGGACGCGGTGCGAAGCAGGTTCGGGCGCAGCGCAGTCGGCTACGCGGCGGTTGCGCTGTCTGAGCGAGGCGCGGTACCAGACGAGTTCCGCGAGCTGGCCGAGCGCGAAGCCTGACGACCTCGACGTGCCCAACAGGCGTCGAAAGAGCGGGAGACGGGATTCGAACCCGCGACCCTCAGCTTGGAAGCGCGCAAACCGGAGGAAGCGGGACGACCCAGGAGGACGCTAGAAGACTCTTCAGAGCGAGGTAAAAGCGCCGTTCGGCCACCGAACGGGCATCGGCCAAATACCCGCCGTTCAGCGCCGGATGTTCGATCTGAGTTCGATCACGCCGACCGGGAGGTCAGATGGGCACGTGGCGGGACTCAGCTAGCCAGCGGCAATCTCCTCGACGCGCACCATGAGCTTTCCTTCATGCTCGCCGCTGAAGAGACGCTTGCAGGTGTCGACGGCGTTCTCGAGGCCGTCGACAATCTCGTTTCGCGCCTTCAACTTGCCCTCGGCCATCCAAGCCGCCATGGTGCCGATCGCCTCCGGGTATCGATCCATGTGGTCAAGGATGATGAAGCCCTTCACGGTCAGGCGGTTGACCAGGATGCTCCCGTAATTGGCTGGCCCCGACCAGCCTTCGGCGCTGGTGTATTGAGAGATCTGGCCGCAGGTGACGACCCGGCCGAAGACGTTCATCCGCGCCAGGCACGCATCGAGGATCTCACCGCCAGTGTTGTCGAAGTAGACATCGATGCCATCCGGGCAAGCCTCGTCGAGCGCGCTCGGAATATCGTCGGCGCGGTAATTGATGGCGGCATCGAAGCCGAGGTCTTCGGTGATCCACGAGCACTTCTTGGGCGTGCCGGCCAGCCCCACGACACGGCAGCCGTGGATTTTGCCGATCTGGCCGGCGATGCTCCCGACCGCGCCGGCCGCGCCCGATACCACGACGGTCTCGCCCTCCTTGGGCTGGCCGATGTCGATCATTCCCACGTAGGCGGTGGGACCGACCACGGCGAAGGTGCCAAACGCCTCCGCGACGGGCA
>JAOTZF010000054.1 GCA_029861485.1 Thermoleophilia bacterium
AGCTTACAGATCTCGTGGTGCTGGAGGACGGCAAAGGCCTGTTCACCGGCGGTGTCTCGTTCCAGAACTTCTCGATCATCAGCACCTCATGGCTCGAGGATCTCTCCGACGAGCAGCAGACGGCGCTCACCGAGACCCTCGATGAGGTCAACGCGCTGCTTACGGGCGAGGAAGTCCGTGCGCTCAACGCCAGGGTGGAGTTCGACCGGGAAGAGCCCGCCGACGTGGCGAAGGACTTTCTTTCTGAGAAGGGCGTCCTCTAGCGCATCGAATGAGCGCGGCCTCGACGAGGCCGCGCTCATTCGATCCGCCCGGAGCGGCGAGGCGGGCCTTCCTCGGCCGCGGAGGGTGAGAACACTCCATGCGAGCCATCGAAGTGACCTCGCAACGGCCATTGCAACCCCGAGGTTCCGGTTGCGCGCGGGGGCTATCGTCGAAGTGTGAGTGATGAGGCCGAGCACCAGCAGGCACCGGAGCCCGACCGAGCCGGCCCGTGGTTGTTGGTCTTCCTGATCGCGGCGGCTGCCGTGCTGGTCACCTGGGTCCTGCTCAGCCTGGTCACCGGCGGCTCCAGCGAAGAGCCGGCCGGCCTGACCCCCGCAGTGCCTCCCGAGCAGACGGAGGCCACTGCGACGCCGTCGGCTAGCCCGCAGACGCGGCCGGTCACGCCGCCGGTCACCGGCCCGGCCACGACCACACCTAGCGAGCCCGCGCTCGTGGACCGCTACCCGCTGGGCCAGCGTCAGGGCCACGACCCGGCAAACGACGATCGGCGCGCCGCGTTCGGCGAGGTCGGCGCCCACTGCTTCGTGGGCGAGCAGTGCGGCGAGGTTCCCGCGGGCGCCGAGGCCGTCAACGAGGCCGCCGGGGGTACGGCGGGAATCGGCTCGGGTCTCAGTGGTTTCGGCTCCGGGTCCGGAGTCAGCCTCTCCGGAGGCGGGGGCAGCGCCGACACCGCAGCGCGCAGAAACGCCCAACGCGTTCCGCAGGGACAAATTGGCGTCCATTGCTTCGTCGGAGAGGACTGCCCACCGATTCCAGACGACTCGGCTGGCGGCACGAGGCCGCGATCCCAAGCGTTGCGCGGCCCGGTCGTGCCGTGTGGCGAGCTCGGTGTGCACAGCCGGGTCGGCGAGAGCCAGCCCTGCGTCAACAGGGTGATCTCACGAGTTGGCACCCGCGCGGAGACGTTGCCCACGGGCACCACGATCGGCCTCGAAGGACGCTGCTACATGGTGGTCGGGCGCACGACCAACTCGGCGACCGTGGTTGCCGTCCCCTGCCCGGCGATGACCATGAAAACCGTCACGGAGGGCTGAGGATGCGGGGTCCGCGAGCTGCGTCCTCACCGAAGCTGTGCCGCACCACGGCGTCGCGGCCGCCCTCCTTGGCGCGATAGAGCGCCAGGTCGGCCCGCCGGTAGAGCACGACGGCGTCGATTCCAGGCTCGAGTCCGGCCACTCCCGCCGAAACTGTGAGCGACCCCACCCCCAACACGGGCTCCGAGGCCACGGCGCGCCTCGCACGGCGCGCCGCGTCCACGGCGTCCTGTTCGGCAACCCGCGGCAGGATCCATGCGAACTCCTCCCCGCCGACTCGCCCGACGCAGTCTTGGGATCGCGCGGCCTCCAGGATGCGCCGGGCGATCTCCGCGAGAACGCGATCCCCCACCTGGTGACCATGCGCATCGTTGATCCGCTTGAAGTGATCGACGTCAAGCACGATCACGCTCAACTTCTCGCCGCCCTCGTGCGCGCGCCTCACCGCGGCGACGAGCCGCTCGTAGAACTCGGCCTGGTTCACCAGACCGGTCAGAGCATCAGTGGCGGCCTGCCGTCTGAGCTGGTCGATGGTCTCCCGCTGCAATCTGGCGTTGCGTCTCACTAGCACGGCCGGCAGGCAGCCGAGTGCCAGAATCAGAGCCGCAAGCGCGGCAAGACCCGCCCACACCCACCCGTCGCGCCGCCTCTCGTAGGTCGCGATCTGCCCCTGGTTGTTCTCGAGCCAGGCGGTGTGGATCGCCTCTTGCTGCTGCCTGAACTCAGGGAAGCGCCGGAGGGCGGTCGTGAGGTCGGCGCCCGCTGATTCCTCGCCGCGGGTCGCGCCCACGAGCCCCGGAACGGCGTCCAGCAGGGCCAGCGCCTTCCCAGCAAGCGCCGCTTCCTTGGGGGGTGCTCGCCTGGCCCTCTCGGAGTAGAAGGTTCGTGTCTGCTCGAAGAGGGCGAGCGCCAGCAGTGTCGCCCGTGGGGCGAGAGCGAACTCGTCTCGGGCGCGCCAGACGCGCCACCCGGCGATCTCGATTCGCGTCGATTCGCGCTCCAGCGATTCGACGGTTGCGCGGCGGTCCTGGGCCTCGGCGAGCGCAGCTGACGAGTCGCGAATGCCGCCGACCAACACCGCCCCGCCGATCGCCACGATCAGCAGCAGGCCCGCAAGAGCGATGGCGGCGTTGGCCGGCCCATGACGCGAAGTGTTGCCGATCGGCGGTCGAAGGGCGGTTTGGGGCGACGGTGAACTCAAGGGAGGCAGGCACTTCCACAACTCCCCCGAGGCCGCGAAGGAAGATCTTTCGAGACAGTATTGACCCAGCCTGGCGCGACAAGACATGCTGGAAAACCCATACAAATAGTCCCAAGAGCCTGCTGCTCGGCCGGGCACGGATCCCCTTTTTGTGGCATGACCAATCGCGGTGGACCGGCGCGCTACCGAACCGGCCGGCCACCCGCTCGGCCGCGAGTCCGGTGATTCTTCCGATGCAGGCCGTCAGCGCTATCCTTGCCCGCGCGCCGATGTAGCTCAGCTGGTAGAGCACTTCACTCGTAATGAAGGGGTCAGCGGTTCGAGTCCGCTCATCGGCTCCTCAAAGCCTCCTGTATTTGGACGGTTTCTTCGTGCCTCAGCCCGTCGGAAGGCACCCGAATCGGCTCGCTGGACTACTCTGGGCGCACACCCCTGTGCTCCATGCCCGCGACGCGCGCGCCTGACCTCATCAACGATCGAGACTCTCGGAGCGAGCCGCGTGTCGTCGACGACGTGGGCGTACGAATCCATCGTCGTGGTCGCGCTGGCATGACCCATCGAGGCCGCGACAGCAACGATCGACTCGCCGCCATGGATCATCAACGAGGCGTAGGCATAGCGGCAGTCATAGGGCTTCGCCTGGACCTCCGCCGCCTTGCAGGCCTTGTCCCACACTCGCGGGCTGGCGACCGGACGGTCAACGGCCACCGCAAGATCCTCGGCCAGTGACCAGCGCACATGATGCAGATGCGAAAGCATCCGCTGGTCACGCTCGGTGTAGGCCCATCCCCCGAGATCTCTTTGACCGACTCGCTGCTTCCATCGTCAGCCAGTCTCATCGGCCACCCGTGACCGATGCGTGCCCTAGCCCGACCGACGACGAGCACCTGAACGAACGAAGAACCGCCCTATCGACCTAGGAAAACTGTCCACGAAGGCGGGTCAAGACCAATTCATCAGCGCAGAGCCGCTTCTTGGCCCTCTGAATGGGCTTGATCTTGGCAGCATCGACTGGCTAGTTGCCGGGGGCGAGTCAGGGCCTGGCTTTCGGCCTGCAGCAAGTGGTGCAAGACCCCCTCCGACCAGATACGCCGACTTCTCGTCGACTCCGGCTGGCTTCCGCGGCCGGGCGAATGCTTCGTAGTTGCCCTTGCCGTAGTACATGGGACTCCCGCTCCTTGGCCAGTCGTCTTCTCCCGTCCAAGGTGCGCGACGTAGTTCGCCCGACGGCCAATGCCTGTTCAACCCTTGATCAACGAGGCGGCTCGCACTCGACGACCGGGTTGGGGGCCGTCTGGCGTTGATCGGGGGTTGAGGTTCGAGTGACCCGGGGGGCGCGGCGGCCAGATCATCGCAGCTCCCGGTCGAACTGAACCATCGAAGGCTCCTCTCGCCGGCGCGGATGTTCGCGCGGGCGGCGACGACGAGCAACGAACGGAAAGAGCCAAATGCCCCCTTGCACAACGACGGGTCGGACCGATCGAAGGCTTCCCGTGGCTGGTTCATTGAATCGGCCATGACCGAACTGGCCGTGACGCTCGTGCTGCGCACCCGCCGGCGGGCTCGTGCGGGCTCCGACCGCTTCGTCCCTCAGCAGTCCCGTGTCGGTGGGCGAGGAGACGTTTCCGACTAGGGTGATCGCAGTGTCTGATTCGCGCACACACGGAGACCGGCGGCGCGTTGCGGATCCCCAACGCATGGGAAGCCGCGGGGATGGAGAGGTGGAACGCGAGAGCACTGCTCCTGCGCGGGCGTCGTTGCGCGGTCGCCGCGACGTGGCCGTGGGGATCGTCGCCGTCGCCGGGCTCCTCGCCGGCGTCGTCCTCAAGGTCGCCGGCAACGACACGGCAGCCGACATCTCGTGGACGGTCCAGATCGGGATCACGCTCGTTCCGCTCGGGTACGACGTCGGTCGCACGCTTCTGCGCCGGGATCTCGGCGTCGACCTGATCGCGCTGGTCGCGATGGCCGCGGCGCTCGCGCTCGGCGAGCTCCTCGCAGGCGCGGTCGTGAGCGTAATGCTTGCCGGCGGCAACGCGCTCGAGGCCTACGCCGCCGGTCGGGCGCGGCGCGAGCTCCGACTGCTCATCGAGCGCATGCCTCGCGTCGCGCTGCTGCATCGCGGTGAGAGCGTTGTCAGCGTTCCGGTCGACGACGTCGTCGTCGGCGACGTCGTCCTCGTCCGCTCGGGCGAGGTGATCCCGGTCGACGGTGCCGTCAGAGGATCGGATGCTGTGGTCGACGAGGCCGCGCTCACCGGTGAGTCGCTCCCGGCGACGATCCGACGAGGCGAGACCGTGAGAAGCGGCACGGTCAACGCCGGCTCGCCGTTCGACGTGCAGGCCGCGCGGCGCGCGGCAGAGAGCGCCTACGCGCACATGGTCCGGATGGTGCGCGAGGCCGAGCGCCAGAAGGCGCCGTTCCTCCGCCTCGCCGACCGCTACGCCGGCGTCTTCCTACCGGTCACGTTGGCCCTGGCCGGGATCGCCTGGGCGGCGAGCGGCGATGCCGTCCGAGCGCTCGCCGTGCTCGTCGTGGCGACACCGTGCCCGCTCATCCTCGCCGCACCGGTCGCGCTCGTCGCGGGGGTGTCGCGCGCGGCGCACCGTGGCGTGGTCGTCAAGGGCGCGGGCGTGATCGAGCGTCTCGGCTCGGCGCGCACCGTCCTCGTCGACAAGACCGGCACGCTCACGCTCGGCAGCCCCGCCCTCGAGCAGGTCGTCTCGTTCGGCGATCGGGAGCCAGACGACCTCCTGCGCCTCGCCGCGACGGTGGAGCAGGTGTCGACGCATGTCATCGGCGGCGCCATCGTGCGGTCAGCGTGCGAGCGAGGCCTCGCCCTCGACTTCCCGCGCGAGACCCGGGAGACGCCGGGTGAGGGGATCCGAGGGCAGGCGAACGGCTCGGTGGTGCACGTCGGCGGCCCCCGCTGGCTCGCGCGCGAGGGCATCGCCGGGCTTGAGCGGAGTAGGTCGCTCCTTACGGCGGAGACCGACGGCCACGCGGTCGGTCTCGTCGCCGTCGACGGCAGGGTGGAGGGCGCGCTCGTTCTCGCCGATCGCGTCCGAGACGACGCAAAGGAGATGGTGGCGGCCCTGCGGCGCGCCGGCGTCGTCAACGTGGTCATGGCGACGGGCGACCGAGCTGCGGTCGCCGACGAGGTCGCGAGGCGTCTCGGCATCGACCGCGTCTACGCCGGCCAGTCACCGGAGGACAAGGTGTCCCTCGTTCGCGCTCTCCAAGCGAACCCGGAGACGACTCCCGTGATCATGGTCGGGGACGGCATCAACGACGCGCCGGCGCTCGCGATCGCCGACGTCGGGATAGCGATGGGGGCGGCGGGGGCGACCGTCGCCTCGGAGACCGCCGATGCCGTCGTGCTTGTCGATCGCGTCGACCGGGTGGCGGACGCGATCGGCTACGGCAGGCGGTCGCTCCACATCGCTCGGCAGAGCGTCCTCGCCGGCATGGGCCTCAGCATGGTCGCGATGGTCTGCGCGGCGTTCGGGCTGATCGCGCCCGTCCAGGGTGCCCTCCTCCAGGAAGGCATCGACGTCGCCGTCATCCTCAACGCCCTGAGGGCGCTCCGCGGATGACGGTGCGGCACGTAGTTGTGCCCACTGCGAGGTTCACGGCGTACGCACTACGGCTCGCCGAGCGGATCGCCCGAGCGCCTTCGTATCGACGCGCGTGCCCGGGCTCGGTGTTAGGTGACCAAACAGGCCTCTCTGGGTTCACTCTGGGACCCTGTACTGCCGAACGTCAGGGTGTGAACCGGTAGCCGACGCCTCGGAGTGCCTGGATCCACGTGAGCCATAGACTGCTGCTTGCGCTGATTGTGACGCCCACGACTGACCCTTGGAAGTGCGATCAAAAGGACTCGCGAAGCTTAGGGGTTGACCGCCGTTGGAGAAGTCGCGCCATGCATTCCAAACCAGCCTGGGCTGGAGCACTTTCGGCGCACACAAGATCAGGACCCAAGGTCCAACCGGGCCATTACCGGTCCGCCCGCTCCGACCCGCTCTCGGGGCCTTTGCGGGGCTCTTTATGACTCTGAGCGACACTACGGCCAAGCCAAAGCGTGGCTCGTAATGAAGGGGTCAGCGGTTCGAGTCCGCTCATCGGCTCTCAAGACCGCCGGGTCGGAACGTACGTCGGATCGACCTGAGTTAGGTCGGCGTCCACCTCACTGTCGCCGATCGCCTAAGTGCCCCTTGGCGCGAACGGGCTCGCTCATGCCCGGATCGGGCCGCCCATATGGTTGCCCGACGTGATCGCGGGCGTCGCTCCTGGGCGGGCGACATCCAAGACGCGCCTCTCGCTCGAAGCATCATTGGCGGGTGCGAGTGGCTTCTGGGTTTCCCACCCGGGTTGAGGCCACCCGGCAGCCGCCTATCCACCACCCCTGAGGGACTTTCGTGACGACGAACGCACTCGACTTCTCGCGGGAGACGGTCTCCATCTCGGACGACCGGCTCAGGAAGCTCCGCTACTTCAACCTGGTGATGGGGGTGATCCACCTCGTTTCGGGCGCGCTGATGGTCATTCTCGGAAACGACTTCGAGCTCAACATCAGTACGTTCAGCCTGAACGGCCCCCCCGGCACCCCTCTTTCCGAAGGAACGCTGTACTCCGTGTTGGCCGTGCCCCTGGCGTGGGGTACGGCAGCCTTTCTGCTGCTGTCCGCGTTCTTCCACTTCCTCATCGCGTCGCCGATCGGGTTCGGGAAGTACGGCTCTGAACTGCGGCGGGGGAGGAACCGATTTCGATGGGTTGAATACGCGCTGTCATCGACGCTCATGATCGTGCTGATCGCGCTGATCACCGGCATCACCGATCTCGCCGCGCTGATCGCCATCGCGTTCGTCAACGTCGCGATGATCCTCTTCGGCTGGATCATGGAGATGGTCAACGCTCCCGATCGCCCGACCTGGTGGACCCCTTTCTGGTTCGGCTCCATCGCCGGGATCGGGCCGTGGGTCGCGATTGCGGTCTACCTGATCGTCAACATCAACCAGGAGGGAGCCGAGAGCCCACCGGGCTTCGTCGCCGTGATCCTGATCACGATCTTCGTGTTGTTCAACATCTTCGCCCTCAACCAGTGGCTGCAGTACCGCCAGGTCGGCAAATGGTCCGACTACATCTACGGCGAGGTCACCTACATCGTGCTCAGCCTCGTCGCCAAGAGCCTGCTGGCGTGGCAGATCTTCGTCAACACACTGATCGCTTAGCCACGGACTCACGATCACCGCTTCCGAAAGGACATTGCATGGGCCGCTACATCGCCACCATTCGCAGTCCCTCGTCCGCAGAACGCGCCTTCGACTACATGGCCGACCTGAGGAACTTTGAGGAGTGGGACCCAGGAGTGCGCTCGTCGACCCTCGTCGCCGGAACGAGCCAGGGCCGTCGGCAGCGTATGACGTAAAGGTCTCGGGCACGGAGTTGCGCTACGAGACGCGGGAATTCGATCCGGCACGCTCCCGCAGGCTCGACGTCTCGAAATCAAGGCCCAGAGGGTCGGGAGTCTCAGCCGCGCTCGCCGAGCGCGCAAGCAGCTAGCCAACGAGACCAATCGGTGCGACGCTCTACGACCCGAGCCGTGGCTCCAAGATCACGACTGCGGTCTCCGTGGAGCGGCGTGCGGCGTAGGCATCGAGGTTCTTGTCGATCTTCCGCCACTGCGCCCACAAGCGTTCCCGCTCCTCGCCCTCGGCGGCTCGACCAGTCACCAGGCGCGACCCGTCGGCAAGGTCGACCCGGACTTCGGGATGGGCCTTCAAATTCAGCCACCAGGCCGGTTCACCTTCGCCCCAGCCGTTCATCGCCATCGTGACGAGGTTGGGGCCCTCTTCGAAGTAGCCGACGATCACGCTGCGCTCTCGGCCGGTCCGACGCCCGATGGTGCTAAGGCGCAAGGTGCCCCAACCGTTGGGCTTCGGTCGCCACAGACCCAAGCGCCCACCGGTCACACGGTACAAGCCGCGGTGGGTGCGCCAGGCGAGGCGGATGAACCAGCGGGGAGGAAGTCGTGCTTTCTTGGCTGTCGGCTCGGGCATACCCGCTTCTCCGGGATGACGCCTTCAGCTGCGAGGCCGGCAGAGCTCGGATTGGCGCCGGGGACACACTACCGCCCGGTTGCCCCAACTACACCGGCTGTCGGACCTTCTAGACGGCGCGCAGTGAGCCGCCGCCGGGGGCCGCGGGCCAGAGCTCGGGTGGCAACGCTGTGGCAACACACCAACCCTGACCAGCCGTGAAACGACGGGCCGCGACGTGCTCGAAAGCCTCCCCTAGCCAGCCCTTGTGCGACGAGCCGTCACTATCCGAAAGATCCGCCGCTTGCTCGTAATGGAGGGGTCAGCGGTTCGAGTCCGCTCATCGGCTCTCGAAAACCGCCCTTGCGCGGGCGTTTTTTGATACTCGTCCGTACTGACCTCGCCGCGAGCGAGCCTCAGTCGAAGCTCGCTTATTGCGGGGTCCGCGGCGACGTACGCTTCTGCCCTGATCTTCATCCTGACCGCAGGGTGCCACCAATGAAACGGTCTCTCCAGCGCGCGCTTCGTCGTCGTCTCGCCAACCCGATCGTGCGGGCCACGCTTCGATCGCGACTGCATCGCCTGCTCAGCGGCGCCCTGATACTGGTGACCTATACCGGGCGTCGCAGTGCGCGAGAGTTCACGATCCCCGTCATGTATGTCCAAACCGGCGCACGCCTCGTGGTCTTCGTCGGGGACGCCGAGCACAAGCAGTGGTGGCGCAACCTTCGCGGGGGTGCCCCGGTCGAGGTGCAGCTACGCGGCTCTCGGCATCGCGGGCATGCTGTGGCCGTGCGGGGCAGCGCCGGCGAACTGGATGCTCCGCTGCGGGAGTATCTCGCCCGCTTCCCCAAAGCTGCGCGGGCGGTTCAGCAGGAGGACCCCCTCGTCATGGTCCTCGTCGACTTGGCTCCGGAAAG
>JAOTZF010000220.1 GCA_029861485.1 Thermoleophilia bacterium
TGCCGGAGACGACCTTCAACGCGGTCATGGCGGTGCTCCTGCTGCTCTGGGCATGGCAGCTCGGGGTGCTCCCGTCCGCGCCGGAGCTGCCGGGCATCTCGGCCTTCGAGCTCTCCTGGGCGGCGCGCTACCCGGAGGCCACCGGGATCCTGATCATCCTCGTGATCGCCGCGCTTGCCGCACTCGCCATCATCCATCGGCCCCGCCTGGCGAGGTTTTGGAGCGACGTCGCCGACGGCTTCAGGATCTTCCGCGATCCCCCGCGCTACCTGCGCACGGTGGTCACGTTTCAGGCTGGCGCCTGGACGGCACGGGTCGTCTCCGCGTGGTTCTTCCTTGACGCGTTCGGGATCGACGCGAGCGTTCGGAACGCGCTGATCGTCGTGATGGTTCAGGGCATTTCGTCGACGTTGCCGTTCACTCCGGGCGGCTTGGGGCCGAAGCAGGCACTCTTGGTGGTGTTGTTCTCAGGCGACGCCGCGCGGTCGACCGTCCTTGCCTTCAGCGTCGGCATGGAGGTTACGATCGTCGCCTTCCAGTTCGTCGTAGGCCTGATTGCGGCGGCGATCATGTTGAGGGGTTTCCACATCCGCGAGGCCCTGGCCGAGGCCCGTCGCCAGCGCGCCGCGGCGGAAGGCCAGGCTGGGCCCTAGCGGCGACCGGCAACGCGTCTGCAACGTTTTACCAGGCGAGACTCGCTGCACCGACGCGGTTTTCGAGGGCGGGGGAGAGGGGGTGCATTGCGCCAGGTGGCACCGGGTAGGGCTGTTGAGAGTCCGTCGACAGCCCGAGAATTCCCCAGATGCTGCTTCGCGCCGCCCAGGTTGTGATCATTGCCGTCGCAGTCGTGCTGATGGGTTTCGCCTCCAGTGCCGTCGCGGCCGACGTACGCGTCGCCGAAGGCGACACGCTGAGCGCCATCGCCGCTCGGAACGGCACCTCGGTGAAAGCACTCGCCGCGGCGAACGGCCTGGATGACCCGGATCTCATCCGGGTCGGGCAGCGCCTGCGGCTCGTCGGGAACACGGCTGCCGCGAAGGCGTCCAGGCCGGCGACCAGCCGATACACGGTCACGGCCGGCGACACCCTCGGCGCCATCGCCGCGAGGCACGGGACCTCGGTGGCCGCTCTCGTTTTCGCGAACGGGATCTCGAACCCGGATATCGTCGTCCTCGGCACGACGCTCACCATCCCGCACGCAGCTGCTGCGCCCACGATGGCTGCCAAGCCGGTCCGTGCGGCGACCCGGCGCCACCGGATCACGGCGGGCGAGAACCTGGCGCAGATCGCAGCGCGCTATGGCACGACCGCAAGAGCACTGGCGAAGGCCAACGGCATAGCCGACCCCAACCTCATCGTGACCGGGCAGTGGCTCACGGTGCCAGGCAGGGCGGCTGGGGCGACGGGCCTGCCGGGAGCGAGGAGCACCACGATTCCGGTGGTTGAGCAAGCCGCGCTCGTGCGCGTCGCGAAGGCGGAGGTCCGCCGCCTGCTCAACCGTCACTCCGCGAGACACGGCGTCGATGCGAACCTGACCCGGGCCATCGCGTGGCAGGAGAGCGGCTTTCAGCAAACCGTCGTGTCGCATACCGGCGCGGTCGGCGTGATGCAGCTCATGCCCGAGACGGCGCAATGGATCGGCCGCGACCTGCTCGGACGGCCCCTCGACCCTCGCGACGTCGACGACAATGTTGAGGGTGGAGTCGCCTTCCTGAAGTGGCTGAGCGCTCGTGCGACGAGTCGGGAAGAGGCGATTGCTGGCTACTACCAGGGCCTGCGCTCGGTCCGCACCCGCGGCCCGTACGACGACACGCAGGACTACGTGCGCAGCGTGCTCGCGCTCGCCGGCACCGTCTGAGAGCGGGTCTCGCGTAGCATCCCCGCGGAGGGGGTGCGCGAATGCGCTGGAGGCGTCTTCCCAAGGGCCAGGGACAGATCGACGACCGCCGCGGGCGATCGTCGGCTGGCGGGCGCATGCCGATACCCGCCGGCCGCGTCGGGGGCGGACTGGGCATCGTGGCGCTCATACTGGTAGTCGCCGTGGCGTGCCTCACCGGACAGAGCTTCGTGGGTGGAGGTGAGGAGAGTGGCTTCGACGGCTTGGGGCTCGAACCGCTTCCGGCCGCGCCCGATGCCACCCAGAACGAGCCGGTCGACAACCCGCCCGATGCGGCCGCGGACTTCGTTGGGCGAATATCGGGCGACATCCAGCGACTCTGGACACGAGAGTTCCGCAGGGCCGAACTCGACTATCGGCCGACCACGATCGTGCTCTTCAGCCGTTCGACGCGCGGCGGGTGCGGTCCGGCCTCCTCCGCGACCGGGCCCTTCTATTGCACGCTGGACCGCAAGATCTACATCGATCTGGGCTTTTTCAACCAACTCGCACAGCGCTTCGGCGCCCCCGGCGATTTCGCCCAGGCATACGTGATCGCTCACGAATACGGCCACCATGTGCAGAACCTGCTCGGCATCAGCCGGCGGGTGCGGGAGGTCGCAACCCGCTCGAATCAGAACGAGTTCTCCATTCGGACCGA
>JAOTZF010000221.1 GCA_029861485.1 Thermoleophilia bacterium
CGATGCCGATCCTGATGCCCGTGAATCCACCGGGGCCGACGCCGACGACGAGCCGGTCGACATCTTCGATCTGTTGCTCCGCGGCGGCGAGCGCCTCGTGCACTGCCTCCAGCACGCGCCGCCCGCCTCCGTCGGCTGCGCCGAGGTTGAGCTCGGCCAGTGTTCGATCGCCGTCGACGACGGCGAGACTAGGCCGAGGTGTCGCGGTGTCGAATGCGAGCGTCGTCACGAATGCGTCTCAGGGCAAGGTCGAGGCCGGGCCGATTGCCCCGCAGACTTACGCGGCGGCGATCCCCGCCCAAATGATCGAGGCGAACGGCGAGCGTGTGCTCCGGGAGCACACCATCGAGGGCGTCGGGCCACTCGATGAAGGTCACGGCGCCTTCGGCCACCTCGAGCAGCATGCCAAGCTCCTCATCGTCGACGCCGCTCAGCCGATAGGCGTCGATGTGGCCGACGGGCAGCCGGCCCTCGTAGCGCTGGGCAACGGTGAACGTCGGGCTGGTCACTCGGTCCACCACGCCGAGCGCGCGCGCGGCGGCCCGCACGAACGTGGTCTTGCCTACGCCGATTTCCCCCCGCAGCACGACGATGTCATCGGCTCGAAGGAGCGCCGCGACAGCCCGCGCCAACTCCGCGGTTTCATCGGCTGAATGGCTCTCGAGGTATGACGCGCCGCTCAGAACAACCCAAGCTGGTCGTGCTCTGGCTCCGCCTGAACCGCCGCCTCGGACGCCGGTTTCGCAGTCGCGGTCGGCTCCGAGCGCTCCGGCAGCGGAGGGGCCGGAGCGCCCTCGCGCAGCGCGCTCACCAACCCGGGGATGCGAGCGAAGTCCGCCCTGAGGGTGTCCTTCATTGCAGGGGTGTAGAGGGCCGCCGCGGGGTGGAACAGCGGATACAGCAGCACCTCGCGACCACCAAGGGTCAAGGAGAGCTCATGTCCGTGCACCCGGGTGATGCCCTCCGGACGGCCCGAGAGAAGCTTCGTGGCGAAGTTCCCAAGCGTGCAGACGAGCGCTGGGGAGATGATCCCGATCTGACGGAAAAGATGTGACTCGCACGCCTCGATCTCCTCGGGCCGCGGATCCCGGTTGCTGGGAGGGCGGCACTTGAGGACGTTGGCAACGAAGACATCGGCCCGGGTCAGGCCGATTCCAGCGAGCAGTTCGTCCAGGAGACTGCCCGCCTGACCGACGAACGGGACGCCCTGCTTATCCTCGTGGTAGCCGGGAGCCTCGCCCACGAAGAGGATCTCGGCGTCGGGATCTCCGCTGCCGGGCACGACCTGCGTGCGCCCCTCGCTGAGCGGGCACCGAGTGCAATTCAGCACCTCGTCGCGATGAAAGCGCGCGAGCGCCGTCACGGCCCCCTCTGACATGCCGTCAGACTATCCGTATTCGCGGCCGGAGCAGCCGTGGCGGGCGGCGCCCGAGATCAGTAGAGTGCCCCCCGAGAAGATCGCCCTGCACCGGCGCCGCCCGGGTGGGAGCGATCGTTTCTCGCAAAGAGCAGATTTCGAAGCCCTTTGGCAACGATGCCTCCGCTCCACTATGAGCGTTTCCACGCCGACAGACACCGCATGCGGGGCCGCCACGATCGCGGTCGCGCGAAGCCTGGCCGATCTCCGAGAGTGGGTTGCAGGGCGGCGCGCAGCCGGCATGCGCATCGGGCTCGTTCCGACCATGGGCGCGCTGCACGAGGGGCACCTGTCCTTGGTCGAGCTCGCGGCCGTCGACGACCATGCCGTCGTCATGAGCATCTTCGTGAACCCCACCCAGTTCGGACCGAGCGAGGATTTCGACGCCTACCCCCGCGACGAGGCGCACGATTTCGCGCTGGCGCAGGCCAGCGGCGTCGGCTGCGTGTTCGCCCCGCCGGCGGAGGTGATGTACCCGGATGGCTTCTCGACCACCGTCAGCGTCTCGGGCCCGTCACGCGGTTTCGAAGGCGCCGCGCGGCCGAGCCACTTCGACGGCGTGGCGACCGTTGTCGCGAAGCTCTTGCTCGCGGTACGCCCCCATCGTGCGGTGTTCGGCGCCAAGGACGCACAGCAGCTCGCGGTGATCCGGCGCCTGGTCTTGGATCTCCATTTGGACGATCTCGATCTGATCGAGGCCCCTACGATTCGAGAGGACGACGGTCTCGCGATGAGTAGTCGCAACCGCTACCTCACCGAGGACGACCGCCGCGCGGCGCGTGGGCTCAGCCGGGGCCTGTTCGCCGCAATGGCGCTCGCCGATCGCGGTGAGACCAGCTCTGTGGCGCTCATCGCTGCGGCGCGGCACGAGATGGAGTCCGAGCCGCGCTGCGAAATCGAGTACGTGGCCCTCGTCGATGCCGAGAGCTTTCAGCCAATCGCTCAACTCACTAGCCGCTCAGCCCGACTGTGTACTGCAGCGCGGGTCGGACCAGCCAGATTGATCGACAACGTCCCGTTGAGGGCGACTGCCCACTAATCGACTCCCGGAGGCCCGTTGGTGCCTATCTCACGCACGATGCTCAAGAGCAAGATCCACCGCGCCACCGTGACCGACGC
>JAOTZF010000222.1 GCA_029861485.1 Thermoleophilia bacterium
GGGACGACTAGAGCCGACGCGGCGCCATCGGCCTCTCCGCCCGAGACGGGCTCAAAGAGTGGGCCACCCCCGAGCTGGAGCGACGCCAAGCACCACATCGAGCACGCTGACCTCGTTGTGAAGCACTCCGCTCAGCTTGTCGTGCGTCTTCTCGATCGTGCCGCCTGTCGATAGCGACGCGATGGATCGCCGCTGCCACCGGCACCATCCTGAAAAGGCCCGGGGGATAGACTCATCTCGATGACAGATCCCGCCGCGAGTCCGCATGGGGAGCCGGCGCGCATCGTCATCGTAGGAGGTGGCTTCGGCGGCTTCTACACGGCCCTCCACCTGGAGAAGTTGGCCAAGCGCAGCGCCAACGCGCCCGAGGTGACCCTCGTCAGCGAGACGAACCATCTCGTCTACACCCCGTTTCTGCCCTCCGCAGCGGGAGGCACGCTCGAGCCGCGCCACGTTGTGGTTCCCCTGCGGCCCTCGCTGAGACGCACTCGGGTATTTCGGGGCCGAGTCAGCCGCCATGACCGCGAACGCAAGCAGGTCACCTTCGAATCGGAGAGCGGAAGCAGCTCCACCCTGCCGTACGACCATCTGGTCGTGGCTCTGGGCTCGGTGTCGCGCACACTCCCTATCGCCGGTCTGGCCGATGCCGCGGTCGGATTCAAGACCCTGGCTGAGGCGATCTTCCTCCGCAACCACGTGCTCCGGCAGCTTGAGCTCGCAGAAACGGCCGCCGACCCGGACGAGCGCTCGGCCATGCTCACCTTCGTGTTCATCGGTGGCGGCTATGCCGGGGTCGAGGCCCTCGCAGAGCTCGAGGACCTGGCGCGAGATACCAAGGATCTCTATCCGGGCCTGGCCAACGTCCAGACCCGCTGGATCCTGGTGGAAGCGACCGAACGCATCTTCCCGGAGGTCGGCGCGCGACTGGGCGCGTATGCCCTGCGCCAGCTCGCCAGGCGGGGCGTCGAGCTGCGCCTCGGCACCACCGTCATCGACGCGTCCGGCGGAGCCGTGACCCTCTCCAGCGGTGAGGTCATTCCGTGTCGGACGCTCGTCTGGACGGCGGGCGTCCGGTCGAACCCGGCCGTCGTATCGCTTGGTCTTCCGGTAGACGAGCGCGGGCGGGCCAAGGTCGACGAGACCATGGCTGTGGACGGCATGCCAGGAGTATGGAGTCTCGGCGACGCCGCTGCCGTTCCCGATCCGGCGCGCCCCGGGCTGGCCTGCCCGCCGACCGCGCAGCACGTCATGCGCCAGGGCAAGGTGCTCGCCGCGAACCTCCTGGCCACGATCGCCGGCGCTCCGGCAGAGCCGTTCCGCTATCGCACGCGCGGGTTGTTCGTCGACCTTGGCCGGAACAAGGCCGTGGTGAGCATGATGGGCCTGCATTTCGCGGGGCTTCCGGCGTGGCTCGTGACCCGCACGTACCACCTATCGCGCATCCCCGGATTTCGCCGAAAGGCGCGCGTTGCCGCCGACTGGACCATCGGCCTGCTCTTTCGCCGCGACACCTCGGAGCTCGGCTCGCTCGGTCACCCGAAGCGGCTCGACGAGTAGATGCGGGCTACTTCGAGGCCGAGGATGTCGAGAGCTCGCTGAGGCGAGCTTCAAGGAAGCGGCGCTCCGGCTCGGAGCCGCCGAGCGCGAGCGCCCGCCGGTAGGCCACCTCGGCATCGGCATGGCGCCCGAGACGTCGCAGCAGATCGGCCCGCGCGGCATGGAGATACCGATAGTCCTCCAGCTCGCCGGTGGCACTGAGCCGGTCGAGCGCGGCGAGTCCGGCGGCTGGCCCCTCGGCCATCGCGATGGCGACCGCCCGGTTCAACTCCACAACGGGTCCAGGCGAGACGGTCGCGAGCGCGTCGTAGAGGCGGGCGATCTCCGCCCAGTCGGTTGCCGAGTGACCGGGCGCCGTCGTGTGGAGCGCCGCTATCGTCGCCTGCAACCGATAGGGCCCTGGCGGGCCTGACCGCCAGGTCTGCCTGAGCAGGCCGAGTCCGTGAGCGATCAGCGCCTGGTCCCATTGGGACCTGTCCTGGTGTTCCAGCAGCACCAGGCTGCCGTCGTCGGCCAAGCGGGTAGCCCGGCGGGCGTCGGTGAAGGCGATCAGGGCGCCGAGCCCCAGCACCTCCGCGTTCTCCGGCAGGAGTCGCGTGAGCAGGCTCGCGAGCCAGCGCGCCTCGTCGCAGAGGTCGCCTCGGACCAGGGTCGCGGCGTCGCTCGCCGTGTGCCCTTCGGTGAAGATGAGGTAGACGACCCGTAGCACCGCGTCGAGCCGCTCACCGCGCTGCTCTGACTCCGGCACCGAGAACGGGATGCCCGCCGTTCGGATCTTGTTCTTGGCCCGGACGAGCCGTTTGGCCATGGTTGGCTCGGCGATGAGGAACGCCCGGGCGATCTGGGCGGTAGAGAGACCGCAGACCTCCCGGAGGGTCAGCGCGATCTGCGCCTCGTGGTCGAGCGCTGGGTGGCAGCACCCGAATATCAGCGCAAGCTGGTCGTCGACGAGCTCGTGTTGTTCCGGTGGCG
>JAOTZF010000223.1 GCA_029861485.1 Thermoleophilia bacterium
AGCTCGCCATCGTCTCGGCTGAACTCAACTCCGATCATGTCGAGCCACTCGATCGCCTCGGGCCCCGCGGCCGTGAGCGTTCGTACCAGCTCCGGCCGCGCGTCGTTGTGCCCGGCCTCCAGGGTGTCCTCCAAGTGCGACTCGATGCTGTCGTCAAAGCCGATCGCGGCTTGGATGCCACCCTGGGCCCGGCTCGTGTTCGACGCCCCCAGCCTCGACTTGGTCACGACCATGGTCGACGCCCCGGCCTGGGCGGCGCTGAGGGTCGCGCACATGCCGGCTCCACCGGAGCCGATCACCAGTACGTCGCAGCGTGCGTGAGCGCGGGCCATCGCGGCAGCGTAGCGGCCCCGATGGCCTCCTCAGCCCGGCGCCGTTGGCGCTAGAGGGTGCGAAATGGGATTCGGGCGACACGCGTCCGTCCGCGCTCGCGCCAGGTGATGATCGCGTGGTGGCGGCCGCGCTTCACTCGCGTCGCGGTAGCGAGCACGCGCACGCGGCTGTGGCCTGCGGGGGCGTTGACAGCCACATCCTTTGCTCCGGGAGTTGCCGTGCCGTTCAGCTCGCGGAACCTGATGCGCACCTTCGCCGCGTGGCGCAGCCGAATGCGGAGGATCGTTCCGGCACGGAGATCGAGGCTGCAGTGCCGGTCCTGATCCGGTGCGCTGGTTCTGCACTCGGTGAAGAACGTCCGCCTGGTCAGCGACATGCTTCCACGACGAACCCGCGCGGCTCGGCGACGGGGATTCACCCGAAAGAGCAGCGCGCCGTTGTCGACGTACCGGCCGCCGGTGGATATGGCGACCCGGCCGTCGCGCAGTTCGGCTGCGCCGTAGACACGACGCGCCGTTGGAAAGCGCCAGAGCAGCCGACCGTCGCGGGTGATGGCGCGTATCCCGTTGCGCGGCCCCGACTGGTCGATCACGTAGACGCGGCCGCGACGACTCACCGAAGCAAGGGCCGCCGTCGTCGTGCGCCAGAGCTGCTGACCGGTGGCCGCGCTCAGCGCGCGAAGCACGGTTGGCTGGCGCCGCAGGTCATGCAGGTACACGCGACCGCCCTGGACGTCCGCGACGGCCCGGGTGCTGCGAGGCGAGGTCGTCGCACGCGACCAGCGCTCGTTGCCGTCCGGGTTGAGGATGGCGACGCCGGTCGCCGTTCTGACGACGACCCCGCCACCAAGAGCCGCGAGCGGCTCACCGCCGTCGATCTTGCGCCAGCTGAGCGTTCCCGAGGGGTTGACCGCGATCAAGCGGGCGGGCGAGGTCCCGCCCCCCACCTTCACACCGCGCTCGAAGTACACGTAGGAGATCCCGGCGCCGTCCCTGACCACGGTCGGGGGGACGCCGAACTCCGGCGTCCAAAGATGCTCCGACTCCACGTGCTCCCAGAGCGTCGTGCCGCCGCGCACGGCGCTCAGGGTGGGGACGCGGTCGAACGTCCCGTCGAGCCTCGTGGTACCCGAGCTAATGCACGTGCTGTCGGCGAGCACCACGCCTGAGCAAGGCTCGGTCGTGTTCCCGTCCTGATCGACCGACCAGAAGTCATCGCCGGTGAAGCCGATCGGGCCGTACGTGCCATCTGGCCACAGCCTCGTCTCGGCACCACCATCGCAGTTACCGCAGGCGGCAGAACGCAGGTTGAACCACTGCCGCCGGCCGTTCTTCCGGTGCGCGACGACCGCGAAGTCGTTGATGAGGCTGGGCGAGGATGACGAGACGACGGGCCCGCCCCCTGGCCCTTGGACGACCGTCCCGGGAGGCGCGGGGACGGGCCAGCCGCGATCGATGGCCGGAGCGGCTCCTGCGATCGCCGGCATCGCGACAGCGATCCCAGCGACGAGTGCAAGTGGTGTGCGAAGCATTGGCAGATCCTTTCAGACGGCGCGGCGAGTAGGCGTTGATCTAACCGACCGTCACTTACCATCGTGTTACGCGCGAGTTCCCCGACCTTCGGGACCGAGCGCGTCGCGCACGAAGTCCAAGAAGGCCGCACTGGCCCGGCTGAGCGTGCGGCCATCGCGCCAGACCGCGTGGAAATCTCGCGTCAGCGGCGGATCCACGATGCTCACCGCAACCAGCGCGCCCTGCTCGAGCTCGCGCGCGATCGCCGAACGTGAGATCACGGTCACTCCGAGGCCGTCGAGCACCGCCGCCTTCACCGACTGCTGGAGGCCCATCTCCATCGCCACCGAGTGTGGGCCCCGCGAAGTGCCCTTCTGTGCGAGAGCGTCCTCGACGACGGCCCGAACCCCGGAGCCTTGCTGCTGTACGAGCATCGGAATGTCCGCGAGCTCCTCCACGCTCACGCTCTTGCGCGATGCCAGCAAATGGTCGGCTGGAGCCGCAAGTACGAGCTCGTCGGTGATGACGGCCTCGAATGCCAGGCCACGCTGGGCACGCGCGGCGCCGACGAAGCCGATCTCGACCCGCCCCGCGAGCACCCGCTCACACACCGCCTGGGTGTCGTGGACCTCGAGCGCCAGTTGTACGTC
>JAOTZF010000055.1 GCA_029861485.1 Thermoleophilia bacterium
GCCGAGCAGCTTTCGGCCCTCACGTAGCTCGACCCAAACGGCCACGCCCATCAGTCCGAATACCCCGCCTGAGGCACCCAGAGTGAAGACGAAAGGGTCCATGTAGAGGGCGCCGGCCGAGGCCCAGACGATCGACGCGAAGTAGATGATCCCAAGCCGCAGCGTGCCGGCATAGGCCTCGAGCGCCGTGCCCAGGAACCACAGCAGCACCATGTTGAAGCCGATGTGGATGATGTCGACGTGGAAGAACGCCGAGGTGACGATTCGCCATATCTCACCGTCGGCCACCTCCGGCGCACGTACGGCACCATCTGCGCGGATGGAACCCTCGACGCTCCGCGAGTAGCCGTCCTCACCAGGCCTACCACGTAGAAGACCACGTTCACGAGCACCAGCGCCGAGACCAGGAAGGTGCCGCCGCCGGGCGCATCCAGCGTCTGCGGATGTGAAGGCGGCCTCTGATGCGGAGACCAGCTGCTCAGGGCGAGGGCCTTCCGCGAGCAGACTCGCCACAATGGTCGCGCATCACGGCGATGCTAGCGCCGCACAACACCGCGAGGACTTGATCCGTTTGGCCCTAACTCGCAGACGCCCGTATGGGGTACGATTTCCCGATCCAGCGCGCGTTAGGCGGCACTTTATGCCGCTTTGCAGCGTTTTCTCGTAGCCATCGCATGGGGGCCCTGCGGGGCTCGGCTAGTGACTGCTGCTCGCGCTGGCAACGTCTGGAAAGGCCTGCGAATGTCCGGTTTTCTCGTTCAACCAGCCCCCTGGTCCACCCCGATCGCCGGCGCGTGCACACCGGCGGCACGTGCCAGAGGGGCCCGATGAGCTCGCAGTTCGGACTGCCGCCGAAGCAGGGTCTCTACGACCCGCAGATGGAGCACGACAGCTGCGGCGTCGGCTTCATCGCGCACATCAAGGGTCAGCGCAGCCACGACCTGCTGCTTGACGCGGCGCACATGCTCACCCGGATGAACCATCGCGGCGCCTGTGGTTGCGAGGAGAACACCGGCGACGGCGCCGGCATCATGACCGCGCTGCCCCACGATTTCCTGGCGAAGGTGGCCAAGGACGAGCTGGGCGTTGAGCTCCCCGAGCCCGGGCGCTTCGGGGCGGGCCTCGTCTACCTGCCGACCAAGGCAGACGAGCGCGAGAGGTGCAAGGCGACCTTCAACCGCCTCATCGTCGAGCAGGGCCAGAACCTCGTGGGCTGGCGCGAGGTGCCGGCCGATCCGGACGGCGCCGACATCGGCCCCACGGCCCGGGCCTCCATGCCGAACATCGAGATGGTGATCATCTCCGCCGGCGATGACCTCAAGGGGGATGCGTTCGAGCGGCAGCTGTACCTGATCCAGAAGCGCGCGACGCACGAGCTGCGCCGGGACACTTCGATGGAGCAGGCGCTGCTCTTCTACATCTGCAGCCTCTCGACGAAGGTCCTCATCTACAAGGGCATGCTCACCTCGGGTCAGGTGATGCCCTTCTTCGCCGATCTGCGCGACCCCACCTACAGCACTCACCTGGCGATGGTGCACTCGCGCTTTGCGACCAACACCTTCCCCAGCTGGGACCGCGCCCAGCCGTTCCGCTTCATGAGCCACAACGGCGAGATCAACACCCTGCGCGGCAACGTCAATTGGATGCGCGCCCGCGAAGGCGTGATGCGATCGCACCTGTTCGGGGACGAGCTGGAGAAGGTTTTCCCCGTCGTGGAGCACCAGACCAGCGACTCGGGCAGCTTCGACAACGTGCTCGAGTTCCTGCTCATGACCGGTCGCACGCTCCAGGAGGCGGTCATGATGATGATCCCGGAGGCCTGGCAGAACCACGCCCAGATGCCGCCGGAGAAGAAGGCTTTCTACGACTTCCAATCGGCGCTCATGGAGCCCTGGGACGGCCCGGCCTCGGTGGCGTTCACCGACGGCCACTACATCGGAGCGGTACTCGACCGCAACGGCCTGCGGCCGAGCCGCTACTACATCACGCACGACGACCGGGTCATCATGGCCAGCGAGGTGGGCGTCGTCCCCGTCGCGCCGGAGAACGTGAAGGAGAAGGGGCGCCTCCAGCCCGGCCGCATGTTCCTGGTCGATTTCGAGCAGGGCCGGCTGATTCCCGACGAGGAGCTGAAGTCCGACTTCGCCGGCAGGCAGCCATACGGCGAATGGGTCGAGAACCAGCACATCGACCTGGTCGATCTCGACCCCGGCAGCGAGCCGCACGGCTTCTCCCCCGACACGCTCCTCGGCCGCATGCAGGCGTTCGGCTTCACGATCGAGACGATGCAGTTCATGCTCATCCCGCTCATCCACGAGCAGCGCGATCCCGTGGGCTCGATGGGCAACGACTCCGCCCTGGCATGCCTCAGCGACCAGCCGCGGATGCTCTACGACTACTTCAAGCAGCTGTTCGCTCAGGTCACCAACCCGGCGATCGACTCGATCCGCGAAGAGATCATCATGTCGCTGGAGTGCTACATCGGGCCGGAGCGCAACCTGCTGGAGGTCACCGAACAGCACGCCGAGCGCCTTCGGGTCGCGCATCCGATCCTCACCAACGAGGAGCTCGCCGCGATCCGGCACATGGACCAGCGCGGCTGGAGGACCAAGGCCATCGACATCACCTTCGGGGTCGATGAGGGCACTGGGGGCGTCACGGCGGCCCTCGACCGCATCTGCGAGGAGGCCGACGCGGCGATCGACGACGGCTATACGCTGGTGGTTCTCTCCGACCGGGCGCTCTCACGCGACCGCGTACCGGTCAGCTCGCTGCTTGCGACCGGCGCTCTTCACCACCACCTGGTCAAGAACCACCGGCGCACGCGAATCGGCATCGTGCTGGAGTCGGGCGAGGCGCGCGAGGTGCACCACCACTGCCTGCTCGTCGGCTACGGCGCGGACGCCATCAATCCCTACCTTGCCTTCGAGTCGCTCTGGCAGGCCCGGCGGGACGGGCTCGTCGACGACGATGCGATACCCGACGACGACGCCATCGTCGCCGCCTACCGCAAGGGCGTGCGCAAAGGCATGCTGAAGGTGATGGGCAAGATGGGCACCTCGACCCTCCAGTCCTACAAGGGCGCCCAGATCTTCGAGGCCGTTGGGCTCCGCGACGAGGTGATCGATCTCGCCTTCGTGGGCACGGCGAGCCGCGTGCAGGGCGTCGGCCTCGAGACGCTGGCCGAGGAAATGCTCCGCCGACACGCCATTGCGTATCCGGCCGACCCCGACCGGGAGTCGGCCCTGCTGCCTAACCCGGGCGAGTTCCACTGGCGCTCGGCCGGCGAGAACCACGGCTGGGATCCGTCTGCGATCCACGACCTGCAGGTGGCCGGGCGCAGCAACGACGAGGACGCCTACTGGCGCTTCGCCGAGCACATCAATGACGAGGCGAAGCGCCGCAAGACCCTCCGCGGCCTGATCAGGATCAAGGAGGGCGCCGGCGGCGGACCCATCGACCTCGAGGAGGTCGAGCCCGCCACCGAGATCGTCACGCGCTTCTGCACGGGCGCGATGAGCTTCGGCTCCATCTCCGCCGAGGCACACGAGTCGCTGGCCATCGCAATGAACCGCCTCGGCGGCAAGAGCAACACCGGCGAGGGCGGTGAGGATCCCGAGCGGTTCGACCCGTTGCCCAACGGCGACTCCAAGCGCTCGGCGATCAAGCAGGTCGCCTCGGGCCGCTTCGGGGTGACCGCGTGGTACCTCTCCAACGCCGACGAGCTCCAGATCAAGATCTCCCAAGGCGCGAAGCCCGGCGAGGGCGGCGAGCTCCCCGGCCACAAGGTCGACGAGACCATCGCAAAGATCCGCTACTCGACGCCGGGTGTGGGCCTGATCAGTCCCCCGCCCCACCACGACATCTACTCGATTGAAGACCTCAAGCAGCTGATTCACGACCTGAAGAACGCCAACCCATCTGCGCGGATCAGCGTAAAGCTCGTGTCGGAGATCGGTGTGGGAACCGTGGCCTCCGGTGTGGCAAAGGGATACGCCGACCACATCCTGATCTCGGGCGACGCTGGCGGCACGGGAGCCTCGCCGCTCACCAGCATCAAGCACGCAGGCCTCCCGTGGGAGCTTGGCATCGCCGAGACCCACCAGACCCTGGTCATGAACGACCTGCGCGGCCGCGTGGTGCTGCAGACCGACGGTGGCCTGAAGACGGGGCGTGACGTCGTGATCGCCGCATGCCTCGGCGCCGAGGAGATGGGCTTCTCCACGGCCCCGCTCATCACCATGGGCTGCATCATGATGCGAAAGTGCCACCTGAACACGTGCCCAGTGGGTATCGCCACCCAGGACCCGCAACTGCGCAAGAAGTTCCGCGGCAGCCCTGACCACGTGGTGAACTACCTGTTCATGGTCGCCGAGGAGGCGCGGCGGCTGATGGCCTCGATCGGCGTCCGCCGCGTCGACGAGCTGATCGGCCGGGTGGAGTATCTCGAGACCGAGCGGGCCATCGAGCACTGGAAGGCCGACAACCTCGACCTCACGCCGATCTTGACCCCTGCACCTAAGCCTCGACCGGATGTCGAGGTGCGGTGCACGATCGCCCAGGATCACGGCCTCGATGAGGCGCTCGACGTCACGACGCTGCTCGACTTGGCCAAGCCCGCCCTGGAGTACGGCGATCGGGTTCAAGCCGAGCTCGACATCATCAACATCAACCGAACCGTCGGCACGATCCTGAGCCACAACGTCGTGAAACGCTGGGGCGAGGACGGCTTGCCTCCCGAGACCATTCACTTCAAGTTCAACGGCAGCGCCGGCCAGAGCTTCGGAGCCTTCGTCTGCCGCGGCATCACGATGGAGGTCGAAGGCGACGGCAACGACTACGTCGGCAAGGGCCTGTCGGGCGGGCGCCTGATCTTCTATCCGCCGAAGGAGAGCACGTTCGCGCCAGAGGAGTCCATCATCGTCGGCAACGTATGCCTCTACGGCGCCACCAGCGGCAAGGCGTTCTTCCGCGGTCGCGCGGCTGAGCGCTTCTGCGTCCGAAACAGCGGCGCGTGGACCGTGATCGAAGGCGTGGGCGACCATGCGTGTGAGTACATGACCGGCGGGCGGTCCGTGATCCTCGGGCCGACCGGCCGGAACTTCGCCGCGGGCATGTCGGGCGGGATCGCCTATGTGCTTGACGAGGCGGGCGACTTCGAGACCCACTGCAACATGGAGCTGGTGGAGCTGGAGCCCATCGTGGTCCAGGAGGACATCGACGAGCTCAAGTCTCTCATCCAGGAGCACCGCGACGCGACCGGCTCGGAGGTCGCGCAACGCGTGCTTGATGACTGGTCCACGACCCTCGGTAAGTTCGTCAAGGTCATGCCGACCGACTTCAAGCGGGTGCTGGAGGCGCGCAAGGAAATGGAGCTGGTGGCCGCTCATGGGTAAGCCGACGGGCTTCAAAGAGTTCGAGCGTGACCCGGTCCCCTACCGGGATCCGGCAGAGCGCGTCGGTGACTACGGGGAGATCTTCACCGCGCCTGACGAGGACCGACTGAAGACCCAGGGCGCCCGCTGCATGGACTGCGGCGTGCCGTTCTGCCAGTCGTCGACCGGATGCCCGATCGACAACCTCATCCCCGAGTGGAACGACCTCGTCTACCGGGGGCGGTGGCGCGACGCGCTCGATCGCCTGCACAAGACCAACAATTTCCCCGAGTTCACCGGCCGGGCCTGTCCGGCGCCGTGCGAGGGTGCCTGCGTGCTCGGCATCAACGAGCCGGCGGTCACGATCAAGAACATCGAGAACGCCATCATCGACCGGGGCTTCGAGGAGGGCTGGGTCGTTCCCGAGCCCCCCGAGATGCGCACCGGCAAGAGCGTGGCCGTCATCGGCAGCGGACCCGCCGGTCTGGCCTGCGCCGATCAGCTCAACTCCGTGGGTCATGACGTGGTCGTCTACGAGCGCGCCGACCGCATCGGCGGCCTGCTGATGTACGGCATCCCCAGCATGAAGCTGGGCAAGGACGTGGTAGAGCGTCGTGTGGAGTTCCTCCGCCAAGAGGGCATCGAGTTCATCACAGGTGTCCACGTCGGGCGCAAGGAGGACTTCGCCTCCGGCCACATGACCCAGATCATGGAGGAGCGGGGTGTCAAGATCCGCTACCTCGACCCGAGCGAGATTCTCGAGCAGTTCGACGCACTCGTGCTCGCGACCGGTGCAACCCGCCCGTTCGATCCCACCGACAGCGCCCCCGGGCGGCAGGAGCTCGAGGGCATCCACTTCGCGATGGACTTCCTCACGCGGAGCGCGAAGAGCTGGCTCGACTCGGACTTCGCCGACAAGGCGTTCATCTCCGCGAAGGACAAGGATGTGATCGTGATCGGCGGCGGCGACACCGGGGCCGACTGCATCGGTACTTCGCTCCGACACGGCTGCCGGAGCGTCGTCAACCTGGAGCTCCTCGACCGGCCGCCTGCGGAGCGGGCCGATGACAATCCCTGGCCGGAGTGGCCGCGCATCTTCCGCGTGGACTACTCCCACGCCGAGGCCGAGGTGACCAAGGGGGCCGACCCGCGCACCTACCACGTGCTCACGAAGGAGTTCGTCGGCGACGCAGGCGGCCACGTGACGGGTGTGAAGACGGTGGAGATCGATTGGAGCGCGCCCGGGGAGAAGGCGCCGTTCAGCGAGGTGCCGGGCTCCGAGAAGGTCTTGCCGGCCGACCTCGTGCTGCTCGCGACCGGCTTCGTCGGCCCGGAGAAGGCGGTCGCGGAGATGCTGGGCGTGCAAACCATGAACCCACGCGGCAACTGGGAGACCTTCAGCGCCGAGCACGGCGAATTCGCGACCAACGTTGAGGGCGTTTTCGCCGCGGGCGACTGCCGCCGCGGCCAGTCGCTCGTTGTGTGGGCCATCAACGAGGGTCGCGGCGCGGCGCGCGCCGTGGACGCCTACCTGATGGGCGAGACCACCCTGCCCGCGCCCGGCGTGACGCTGGGCACGGCGGTCAGCGTCTAGCCGGCGTCCTCGCTCGCGACCTCGCGAACCGCGAGGGCGAGCCGCGCCACCGGCATGCCGGTCGGAAGCCGGGTGCCGAACGCCCGATTGATCGCGGCTGAGCCACCCTCGGCCAGCAACATGGAGGCGCGCAAGCTCAGATCGCCTCCGATCATGATGCGCTCGGCGGCGCCGAGGTCGACGGCGAGCGCGGCGACGGGCACCGAATTCTCCTGGGAGAGATGGGCATCAACGCGATTGTCGTCGACGGCGACGCGCCAACGGCGCAGGCGCAGGCTCGTCGTGCCGCGCACGAGCTCCAGGCCCCCGCGCATGCCGATGACGCCTTCGTCCGCGTCGCACGGAACGCCGCTCGCGCCGCGAACGGGGACACGTACGTTGCGACCGGCCGCGGTCCTGGCGGGTGCGATCGTGCGCACCCCGATCCTCGCCGCGTCGAGCTTAGAGAGAAAGACCGAGTTGAGGCGAAGGGTCGCGCCGTCGACGCGGAGCAGGCACGTCGCGCGCGCCCGCAGATCGGCCACCGCAGTCGCATCGTCGGCCGCGCCCCGCGCCGTGAGGACGAACCAGGCCGAGAGCAGGAGGGCGCCCGCGAATGCAGCTGCAGCCATGCGCGAAAGAGCGTTGTAGGTGTTTGCGGTCATCCCGAGGCCCCTTCCCGCATCCCTCCGGCGAGGCATGGCCATTCAAGCCTGGCCCGGTCGCAGGCGCAGAGGCAACTAGCTCATCGCCCAGGTCTTCCTCACTCCCAGAGCGGGTTTAGGCCGCTTCGATCCGCTCAGCCGTGAGCGTGAGTGTCCCGACCAGCGATATGCGGCTTCGGAACTCGGTGCCGAACACGTGGTTGACCACGGCCACTGCGCCGTCGGCCATCTCGAGCGGCGCCGTAATGGTCTCGAACGTCCCCTGCCGGGAGCGAGCGGCTTCCTCGAGATCGAGGCGAAGGGCGTTGATCGGCGCGCGGTCGCCCGCCCGGAAGTAGGCGGCAAGAGCACGGTTCTTGGTGGTAATGCGCCACCGCCGCATGTCCACCGCGCCGTCGGGCCCCTGCAGTCGGACGCCACCCCGAAGGCCCACGACCCCAGTCGTCGCGTCGCAGCTCACATCCACGGATACTCGCGTCCTCAGCCGGATCTGGCGGGCGTTAACCATGACCGCCGGTCGCACCGCCTCGATACGGACTCTCCGATCCGAGAGCGCCGAGATGAAGTCGGAGCTCAGGGTGAGGACCGCGTCGGTCATCTTCAGGCGGCAGACCTCGGGATTCGACGCGGGCAGCGAGCTCGCGCCGCCGGTTGCCTCGGGGTCGGCGTCCGCAACGGTGTCTGGGGAGTCCTCGCCGTGCCAAACCAGGACGACGGCAGCAACGATCGCCACGACGGCCGCGAGTGCGGCAACCGCGGAGAGCACGCCGTATTTCTTCGGGGAAGTCATGTCGTCCCCGACGCAGAGCCCGACCCCGCTCAGGTGGTCCGAGGTTTACGCCGGCTCGCCGGGCGGACAACTAGCTCAACGGATGGGTTGCGTGGCACCGGCCGCGCCGGAATGCGGGCCGCAGGCCTAGCGCTTCTCCTTGTAGACCACGTGCTTGCGGGCGAGGGGGTCGTACTTCTTGATCTCGAGCCGATCGGGCGTGTTCCGCCGACTCTTGTCGCTCATGTAGATGTGGCCGGTGCCGGCGGTCGATTCCAGCGTGATTGCCAGCCTGTGACCCTGTCGACCCATTGCTCCTCCGCGGTTGAGACGATCGGCCCGGGATAGTAGCGCCCGGCGCCGGCGAACGCGCTATGCTGCCCGGCCGAACACCACGGAGTCGATGAATGTCACGCGTCTGCCAAGTCACCGGTCGGCGGCCCGTCTCGGGCAATAACCGCTCGCACTCGATGCGGGCCACCAGGCGCCGCTTCATGCCCAATGTGCAAACCCGTCGCTTCTGGGTGCCCAGCGAGAACCGTTTCGTGCGGCTCACCGTGAGCGCGCGCGGCCTCAAGGTGATCGACAAAGTCGGCATCGAGAAGGTGCTAGCCGACATTCGAGCGCGGGGCGAGAAGGTCTGACCCAGTGAGCGCGCCGACGCACGGCGGCCATTCGGCCACGCTGCGTCGTCAGTGGGTAGATCACGCTATCGGGCAGATCTCCGCCGCCGGCCACCGGTCGGGGGCAGCGCGTCGGCGTGTGATCGAGGCCCTCGCCGAACACGACTGCTGCCTTTCCGCACAGGAGCTGCACGACCAGCTCCAGTCCGGCGGCCGCCCGGTGGGCATCGCCAGCGTGTAC
>JAOTZF010000224.1 GCA_029861485.1 Thermoleophilia bacterium
TCCTCGCGGAGCTTTTCGTAGCCCTCTTCAGTGAGGATGACTTCGCGATTCATCGTGCTCCGTTCCGCACGTCCGCGCAGGGGAGGACGCCGACTCGTACCGTAAGACGGCGCAGAAAGCTAGTTCAGAGGATGGGCGTAATCAAGCCGCGGAGGCGACGAGATCGCGCACTGCCCCAAGAGCATCGTCGACCGTCGGCGCCGTGAGCATCGCCTGCAGCTCAGCCTTGCTCACCGGTAGCGGCGCCAGGTACCAGGGGTAGAACTTCCGCAAGTACGGGCATGCGCGGGCCTCGCCGAGCGCCTCGCAGGCGTCCGCGGCAAAGCGCTCCAGCTCCGAAATGACCTCTGCCGGGCCCGGCGGATCGCCGATCTCCCCGGTGGCCAGCGCGGTGAAAAGCCACGGGTTGCCGAGGGCTCCGCGCCCGACGGCGACGGCCTGGCACCCGGTGCTTCGCATCACCTCCAGGGCGGTGGCCGGGTCGTTGATGTCGCCGCTTGCGATCACCGGCACCTCGACGGCGTCGACCACCTCGCGGGTGATGGTGTGATCGGCCAGTCCGTCGTACTCCTCGGCTGCGGCCCGAGGATGGAAGCAGATGGCGGCCGCACCGGCATCGACGAAGCGGCGAGCGGCAATCGTCGGCTGCGCGGTTGCCGGCGTCGTGCCCCGTCGCATCTTCACCGTCACGGGGATGTCGACGGCCGCCGTCATCGCCTCGACGACCCGCGCTCCGCCGCCGGGGTCGGCCAGCAGGGCGGCGCCGGCTCCGGTGCGACAGATCTTCTTCACGGGGCATCCCATGTTGATGTCCACGAAGTCCGCGCCCGCCTGCTCGACCTCACGCGCGGCCCTCGCCATCGCCTCCGGATCGGCGCCGAACAACTGCACCCCGACGGGATGCTCATCCGGCTTCACCACGAGCATGTCGCGGGTCTTGCGACTGTCATGGATAAGGCCCTGGCTCGCGAGCATCTCCGACACCGTCGCTCCGGCGCCGTGCCGCCGTGACTGGGTGCGGTAGGCCCAGTTGGCGATTCCCGCCAGGGGGGCCTGGATCACGCGGTTGGCGATCTCCACGCCGCCGATGCGAAACGGCGAGCCAAGAGGCCAGCTATCGGTATCGGGAAGCGGCGCTGCCTCACGCCCGCGGTTTGCGAGCACGGCCCGCATCCGCTTTCGCATCAGGTGGCCTCGGCGTGAACGTTCAGCTCGTGCACCCGCTGCAGGCCCTCGAGTGTCAGCTGGGGGATGTGCTCGATCGAGTGCTCGGAGAGTGGCACGACGAGCTCGGCCAGGCCGCCCGTGGCGACGATCTTCACGGGTGGGCCGATCTCCTCCACCACTCGCGAGACGATGCCGTCGACCTGGGCCACCGTGCCGTAGATCAAACCGGACTGCATGGACTCGACCGTCGACTTGCCGATCACTTTGGCGGGCGGGACCAGGTCGACCTTGAGCAGCCGTGCGGCTCGGGCGCTGAGCGCCTCGAGCGAGGTCTCGATGCCGGCGGCGATCACGCCGCCCAGGTACTCACCATCCGTCGAGACCGCATCGAATGTGGTGGCGGTGCCGAAATCGACCACCACGCAGGCCGACCTGTAGCGCCCATATGCGGAGACCGCGTTCGCGAGCCGGTCGGCTCCCAGCTCACGCGGGTTGTCGATCTTCACCGAGATGCCGGTGCGAACCCCGGGCCCGAGCACCAGGGCGTCCCGCTCCAAGTAGCTGATGGAGAGGTCTTGGTAGGCGGCCGTAAGGGTCGGCACCACCGACCCAACGACCACGTCGTCGATCTCCGCGAGACTGGCCCCGCGCAGGCGCAGCAGCTGGTCGTGCCGAGCTGCGAGTTCGTCGACAGTGGCCTCGCGCTCGGTCGAAACCCTCCACTCATGCAGAAGCTCGCGGCCCTCGTAGACCCCGACCGCGGTCTGGGTATTTCCTACATCGATCGCCAGCAGCACGTCTCAGCCTCCGCTGCGAGTACGAAAGCTCAGTCTAGCGGCGCGATGAAGAGGCTCTCGGGGTACCGCGACGCGGCCTGCTCCGCCGGGTCGAGGGCGCGCTCCAGGGAGGTGAGCGACCTGCCGTCGGGCAGCTGCAGCTCGGGGTCCAGCTCGATGACTGGCAGCAGGGCGAAGCGGCGTTCGGCAAGGCGCGGGTGCGGTAGCGCCAGCAGCTCGTCGCTCCAGGAGCCGCCCTCCCAGAGCAACAGGTCGCAATCGATCTCCCGCGGGCCGTATCTCACCCGCACCCGGCGGCCGAGCTCGGCCTCGAGGCGCTTGGCGAGATCGAGCACCTCGGGCGGCGACAGCGCGGTGCGCGCCCGCACCGCGGCATTGAGGAAGGGCGGCTGTTCGAGCAGGTCGCGCGGGGCGGTCTCGTAGACCGACGAGGCGGCCTCGATCACCAGGTGCGCGCCCAGCCAGTCGACGGCGCGCTGCAGCGCCTGGCCACGGTCGCCCAGGTTCGTGCC
>JAOTZF010000056.1 GCA_029861485.1 Thermoleophilia bacterium
CGAGGCCTGCCGTGGCCGCGACCGCTGCCAGAGACACGGCGCGCCGCAGGCGCCGTGGATCCATCAGTCGTCCTCCCCATGGTGTTCGCTCTCACCGTCGTCGTCATGGTCGGCGTGCTCGTCCTCGTAGCGCTCGCCATCGTCGTCGTAGCGGTCGTCGCTGCGATGCGTCGCGCCGACCGTTGCCGGGACACGCGCGGCTTGTGGGGCAGCGCTCACAGAAGCCGCCGCCCTGGTGCGCTCACGCGCGTTCTCAAGGGCGCGGTCTGCCGCCCGCTCAGCCTCCTTTACCCGCGCAAGCCGCTGCTCGAGACCGTCGGGAGCCTTCGCCGAGATGGCCGTCTGCGGCTTAGAGTCGACGGTGTCTCTGTTGACCGTTGCTTGCGTGAGGCCCACGACGCCCGCGATGCCCGCGATACTCGCCACACTTGCCACAATCAGTCCGTTCATGGCTCCTCCTGGTCGGTAAGGCTTGTGGCGTCGACGCTAGGTGCCGCAGCTTTTTCGTTGGGTCAAGGCAACTTCGGCTTCTCCCAAGGGCGAGTAAAGGAATGGAAGGTCGCTATCGGCAGGGGCGCGAGAGCGGCATGATCGGCGAATGAGACTGCTTGTCGTTGAGGACGACGATGCGATAGCGAGCCCGCTCGTAACGGGCTTGCGACGCGAGGGCTTTGAGGTCGACCGGGTTGCCAACGGCACCGACGCGCTCGCCGCCGACGAGCCCGATCTTGTCTTGCTCGATCTTCGTCTTCCCGGCCTGGACGGCTATGCGGTGGCGCGGGAGATGCGGGCCCGCTCTCGGGTGCCGATCATCATGGTCACCGCCAAGGGCGAAGAGACCGATCGGGTGATCGGTCTCGAGCTTGGCGCGGACGACTACATCGTTAAGCCGTTCAGCATGCGCGAGCTGGTGGCGCGCATCAATGCCGTCATGCGGCGGGTGGCCGAGATGTCGAGCGCAGAGCCCGAGCCGGATCCTGTGCTCGTGGTCGGCGCGCTCGAGGTAGATCGGCGCCAGCACCAGGTTCGCATCGACGGCGAGGAGGTCGCGCTGACCCCGAAGGAGTTCGCCCTGCTCGAGCTTTTGGCCACAGATCCGGGCGCGGCGATCGACCGCCGAAGGATCCTCGAGCAGGTCTGGGGCACGCGGTGGTACGGGCCATCCAAGACCATCGACGTCCATATCTCGTCGCTGCGGCGAAAGCTCGGCGATCCCGGGTGGATTGAGACGGTTCGGGGGCTTGGCTTCCGACTGCGCCCAGAATGACCCGCCGTCTCATTGCGACGTACGTGATCCTGGCGGCGGCGGTGCTCGTGGTGCTGGAGATCCCTCTGGGTCTGATCTACCAACAAAGCAAGCGGCACGACCTCCAGCAGAGAGTCGAGCGCGACGCCGTTGCGCTCGCCACCCTCGTGGAGGACGCCTTGCAGGAGGGCGCGAGCCCCGCCGACCCCACTCTGGTGAGCGTGGTTGACCGCTATACGACGAGAACCGGCGCCCGGGTGGTGGTGGTCGACTCGGAGGGGCGCCTGCTTGCCGACTCGGACACGACCCTCCGCCTTGAGCGCGACTTCTCCACTCGTCCGGAGATCGCGTCGGCTCTCACCGGATCGGTCGCCACCGGGACCCGGTACTCAGAGACACTGGGGACTGACTTGCTCTATGTCGCGGTTCCCGTGGCCTCGGGTGGGGCCGTGTACGGAGCTGTACGCACGAGCGTTCCGACCTCGCGCGTCGACTCTCTGGTGATCCGCTACTGGCTGGTGCTCGCAGCCGTCGCGCTGGTCGTACTCGGTGTAGTCGCGTTGGTCGGTCGCTGGCTGGCGCTCTGGGTGAGCAGGCCGCTGACTCATCTCCGCGATGTCACCAGACGCGCGGGGACGGGCGATCTCACCGTGCGCGCTGACGCAACCGAGGGCCCGGAGGAGGTGCGCGAGCTCTCGGGAGCCTTCAACGACCTGATCTCTCGCCTGGACACGCTGGTCGATACGCAGGAGCAGTTCGTTGCCGACGCCTCGCACCAGCTCCGAAGTCCGCTCTTCGCCCTACGGCTTCGAATCGAGAACCTGCTTCATGACGTGCGCCCCTCGATGGCCGGCGATGTCGAGGGTGCCCTTGACGAGGTCGACCGTCTCTCGCGCCTGGTCAACGGTCTTCTCACGCTCGCCCACGCCGACCGTCGCCCGCCAGAGCGCAGCGCTCACGACGTCGGCCAGATCTTGAGCGAGCGCGCCGACGCGTGGCGCGTCGCCGCAGACGAGCGCGGCGTGGAGATCGTGGAGCGCACCGAGGGCGACCCGTGGTCATCGCTCTCAGCAGGGGCTCTCGAGCAGGTGCTCGACAACCTGATCGCGAACGCGCTTGAGGTGGCCCCGCCAGACACCGCCGTAGATCTCCGCGCGGCGCGCGAAGGCGAGCAGATAGTGGTGGAAGTGACTGACAACGGACCGGGAATGGCGCCTGAGGCCCGCGCGCACGCCTTCGATCGTTTCTGGCGGGGCGGCGAGGGCCAGCGAGGGTCGGGGTTGGGACTCGCGATTGTGAAGAGCCTCGTCGAGGCCGATGGCGGCACCGTGCGGCTGCAGGCGCCTCCTGATGGGGGGCTGCGCGTGGTGATCACGCTGGTCGCAGAGGTGCCGGCGCCCCGCATTGTGGCCGAAGGTCAGCCCAAGACATTGCCGTGATCATGCGATGGAGCGCCCGACTCGCTCGGTCTCGGCTGGGCTCAACGTCATCGTCACCGGTTGCGCGCGGGATGTAGATTCGCTGCGGGAATCACCTCTCACGCCCAAGGCAGCCGGAGGCTCATGGCCAAAGCCATCCACATGATGATCCGTGTCCTCGACGAGCAGCGCTCGCTCGACTTCTACCGCCGAGCGTTCGGTCTGCAGATCGCCCAGCGCGTCGACTTCGACGACTTCAGCCTCATCTACCTCTCGAATCCCGAGACGGAGTTCGAGCTGGAGCTGACCGTCAACAAGGACCAGGCCGAGCCCTATGAGCTGGGCAACGGCTACGGGCACATGGCCGTGAGCGTCGACGATCTCGACGCCGAGCACGCCCGTTTCACCGCCGAAGCTCTGGAGCCCGACCCCCTCAAGGGCCTGAGCCACGGTGAGTTCAGCGCGCGCTATTTCTTCGTTACCGATCCTGACGGCTACCGCATCGAGGTGCTGCAGCGCGGCGGCCGCTTCCTCTAGCGTCGCGACCGTTCAGGGAGCGTCTTTCGGCGGCTTGCACGCGTCGGCCGCCGTTGGGATGCTGGGCCCCGCCGCGCGCCTCGACCAGGAAGCGCTCAACGTCGAATCGAGGTTTCACGTGTTTGAGATCGTCGCGGTTACCTACGACGGAGCCCACTCCGCCCAGCAGGCGCTGGACAATCTGCGGGAGTCGAGGGACGACTCCTGGCTGCCGTGGGTAGGGGTACTCGAGCACGACAGCGAGGGCGAGTTCACGGTCAAATCCAAGAACCCCGACGTCGACGACGCCAAGGCGGGCAAAGACGCGGCCATCGGCGGTATGACCGGGGGCGTCATCGGCGTTATCGGTGGGCCGCTGGGCATTGCGATCGGGGCGGGCATCGGGGCCGCCATCGGCGGCATGGTCGGCGCTACCGGGGAGAGCGCCTTCAAACCCACGGTCGAGCAGCTCAAGGGCCGCCTGCCAGCGAACGCTTCGATGCTCGTGCTGGTCGGACAGCCGCGGACCCAGGACGAGTTCCTCGAGGCTATCGGCGCAAGGCCCGACAGCGACATATTCCGGCTACCGCTGACCAGCGCGCAAACCGAGGAGCTGACCGAGCGCCGGTCATCGGCCTGACGATGCACCGCACGCGTTCTGGCAGGCCCAGGTACTGAGCTCGCCTCGGCAGAATGCGGCCAAACGCATCCCGAGCACGGTGAGGGAATAGCTGACAACGACGCGCACGGACCGATCGATTTCGTACTGCGGGAGTTCCCGGACCAGCAACTGTCCGGCACGGTAGCCGGCGCGTTCCTCGACCTCATCGATGCGGGCATCATCCGCCTGTAACGACATCGTGGCCGTGCGAAAGGGAGCCGATGGCAGCTTCGGGGCCTTCGAGCTGACCGATCTTTCGGCGGCCGGCGAGGGATTCGCGCGGTTCGCCGGCGCGCGCGGGCCTTCTGTCAGACGACGATCGTGCGGAGGCCGCCGCCGCCATGGAGCCCGGCACGATCGGTGTGCTCCTAGTCTATGAGAACGCCTGGGCGGTGCCGTTTGTCACCGCGGCCAGAGACGCCGCAGGCCAGCTGATCGCCAGCGCCCGGATCCCCGCGCAAGACGTAATGGACGTACTCGGCGCCGCTGAAGCGGCCGGCTAGGAGCAGAGCATGCCCGAGCTGTTACGAGTCGTTGCTCGTACGGCTGTCGAGGCCGGTACCGCGACCGCGGTCAGCGGCCGTGTGCAGCGCCGCCAGGCCGAGAAGTACGCCGACCGCAATGCGGAGATCACCGCCACCCGTGGAGCCGGCTACGCCCAAGGCGCCCAGGCGGTCGGTCAGCCTCCGCCGCAGCAACCTCCTCCCCCGCAGGAGCAGTCCGACTCCATCGCGCAGCTCAAGCAGCTTGGCGAGTTGAAGGACCAGGGCATCTTGACCGACGAGGAGTTCGCCGCGAAGCAAGCCCAGATCCTCGGGATCTAGGTCGGGCCCGGCGCCCCCCAAACGGCTCACGCGGCTGGTTCCTCCGCCCGCCGCGGGAGCGGCCTCTCCGAAGCCGAACAATCCTGAGACCGAGGTTCCTACGGACGTACTGGGACGATTTCGCGCTCGCACAAAGGCCCTGGCGCTCCCGCGAGGCGGCGATCGCCGGTCACCAGCGGTACGCCGAGCAGCTCGGCCAACGAGACATAGACGGCGTCGTATGGGGAGACATTGGCCCTCAATTGCCAGGCGCGAGGCATGAGCCCGGCATGAGGCACGCATTCCACCAGCCGATCAACCTTGCCGATGCCGGGACGTACGATCGCCTCGTCGAGCCTACCGGCAAGTGCCAGCCGCCGAGCCGTGTTCAGAACCTCAACATGGATGAGCTCCGGCGCACTCGCCTGACCGGCCACTTGGAGGCGGGCCCGGCACGCGTCGCCCGAGTGGCCACCGTCGAAGATCGCGGCGTAGACCACCCCGGCGTCGGCGACGATCACGAGCGAGATTCACGGCCCGCGCGGACCGCTTCGACGATCTCGTCCATCGTGAGGTCGCTACCACCCCGGCGCGCGTCTTCCCTCGCCCGAAGTAGCACCTCGGCGATCGGAGGGCGGGCCGCTCGCTCGTTGAGCAAGTCAAGGACATAGCGCTGCAGCGACACGCCCTGCGCGGTGGCCCGCGCCTTGAGCTCGCGGTGCGTGTCTTCAGGGACGTCTCGAATGTGGATGGTTGCCATGGCGAGATGCTAGCAATCTGCTTGCCCTCGCGGGCGCGCCGCGTTTAGCTTGGATGGTGTGCCGATGGTTCACGACAATGCCGAGTGGAAAGAGAGCCGATGACGTGGTGTGAGCCGGAGCCCACATATCCGCTCGTGCTGCTCGTCGAGGTCGAGCGCAACGCAACCGAGACGCGCTCCCAGCTGCAGGCGCTCGTCGACGAAGTGCTGATCGAGGACGCTCGAGGCGAGCCCTGGGTGGTCCGCCGCTTCTTCGAGGCCGCAGAGGGGCCGGAGGCAACCGACGGGTTCTACGAGATCCGAGGGCGTATACCGGTGTCGCCCAGCTACCCCATCCGTGCTCTCGGATTCGAGCTGGCCGCCGCCCTGACGGCCAAGATGACCGGCGAGCTGGCCGGTTCGGCGACCCCCGACTTCCCGACGACCGCGTTCGGAGCCGAGGAAGTGGAAGAGCTTCCCGAGGCAGCACTCAAGGCCCTCGATGCCGAGCCGGCCTGGCCCTTGCAGGTGATGCGCTGCCCGCAAGCGTGGCAGCTGCCGCCGCGTCCGGGTGGCGCGCAACGCGGCCTGGGCATCGTCATCGGGCATCCCGACACCGGATACACCTACCACCAGGAGCTGCTTGCCTCGCTGGACCTCGACCGCGACTACGACGTCATCAGCAGCGACACCGATGCCGAGGACCCCATGAAGGACCGTTGGTGGTGGCCTTTCGACAACCCCGGCCACGGCACCTCGACGGGCAGCGTGATCACCAGCCCAGAAGCCGGGTCGATTACCGGTGCGGCCCCGGACGCCACCTTGACGCCGTTCAGAGCCATCCAGAGCGTGGTGCAGGTATCCGACGGCGACGTCGCTCGGGCCATCGATCGGGCCGTGACCGCTGGAGCACACGTCATTTCGATGAGCCTTGGCGGCGTGGGCTTCTACGCGGGCATCCGTGCCGCTGCTCAAAGGGCTCGGGCCGCCGGCATCATCGTGATGGCAGCAGCGGGCAACCGGGTTGGCATCGTCGTCGCCCCGGCCCGGTTCCAGGAGTGCATTGCGGTGGCTGCCACCGACAAGGACAACCAACCGTGGTCGGGCTCCTCCCGGGGAGATGCCGTGCTGATCTCGGCACCCGGCCATCAAGTGCCGGTCGCCAAGGCCGACAAAGACACCTCGCCGGCGGATCCGGGCACCAGAACCGTCAGCAGCAGCGGTACCAGCTACGCGGTCGCCCATCTCGCGGGCGTCGCCGCGCTCTGGCTCGGCCACCATGGCCGATCCGCCCTCATCGACGAGTTCGGTCCAGAGGGTGTGCAGGGGGCCTTCGAGCAGGTGCTCACGACCGTCGGCTTCCAGCGACCGCCAGGTTGGGACGAAGACGATTGGGGAGTCGGGATCGTCGATGCCATCAAAGTGCTTGCGGCCGAGCTGCCCGCCCCGGCAGCGATCGCGCGCGACGCCGCTGCCGTAAGAGCTGAGGACCAGCCACCGGCCGAGCGGCTCGCGGCGCTCGGACTGGTAGACGCCGAGGATGCCACGGCTCAACTCTGCGGCCTGCTGGACTGCGACGAGGACGAGGTCAATGAGCTCACCCGGATTCATGGCCCCGAGCTGGCCTACCTCTACGCCGAGGGCGAACTGCCTGCAGCGGTCGACATCGCTGCGGGGGCCCGGAGGGCCCGTCCTCTCGACCCGGGTGCGCTCTCACCGACCCTGCGGGAACGGCTCGACGGGCGGGGGTAGCTCGCCGCCGGAGGAGGTCCGGGGTTCGTCGCGAGCAAGGCCCAGCTCATCGGGATCCAGAGCGAGCAATCACCACCAGGCCGCTACATTCCCTCCGAGCGCCCGTAGCTCAGCTGGACAGAGCAGGGGACTTCTAATCCTCAGGCCGCAGGTTCGAATCCTGCCGGGCGCGCCTCTCTTGTCCCTGCTTGCGCAACGCTTCTTCACGTGCGGTCGGTTGTCAGGGGCGCGGAGAGCAAACGGGGGGCATGAGCTGTGTGTGTGCGACTCCGGTACATGCTTGACGCCGTGGCTTCGGCACCTGTGTTCCACCTCGGAGACGCGGCTTCGGTACCCGGGCGACGCTTGCTTCGCCATCTGTGTTAGACGGGAGCGCCCGCGAATTCCGGGCGCCATCCCGACCGCCTCCTCATGCAGCTCGGCCAGATGCCTCGTTCTTCTGGGGGCTCTGGCCCGCGCAGGACGCCGCAGGTCTGCCGCGCCCGGCTGGCACGCTCTCAGGCGTTCCTACGCCCTCATGCTGGCCGCTCGCGGCGTGTCACTGATCGACGCACGAGACCTGATAGGCCACGCTTCGATCGACATGACCGCCGACATCTATCAGCGCGACTCCGGCGCGGCGCAGGTCGCGCGCCTGACGCGCGCGGTCGGTATCGAAGGCCGGTGAGCGGCCTAGCGAGTCGCTCTCGTTCGCGAGACCAAGGCGCGACTCATAGATGGCGCGAATACGCGTAGGGGGTGCACGGTGGCACCCCCTACGGGTGACCTCATGCGCGTCGGCGCGAGCGTTCAGTTAAGGGGCTGGCAATACACATCGACCGTGAACTGGGCGTCGATTGGGGAAAGCGGTCGTGGCGGACGGTCAGTACGCGTGAATTGGACTAGCCACTGCCGACCATCTGTGGTTCTTCTGGTGCTGTTTATCGCGAAGGCATTCTTGTTGGTGGACCCGCCACCGCCAATGATCTGCGTGTTACGAGGACACAACTCCGATTTGAACCCGACTGATTGCGCCCGGCTCCCTGAGATTCTGAAGCGTTTTGGAATTACTCGCACGCGCGGGATACTCGCAATCCCGCCCACCGGTCCTCGGAACCCCCTGGGGCCCCGGTCACCCTTGTCACCCTTGGGGCCTTGTGGGCCTGCCGGGCCAGGCGCCCCGTCTGCGCCTGGAGGACCTGCGGGGCCTTCGGGACCAGGGGGGCCTATGGGGCCTTGGGGGCCTGGGGGCCCCTCGACAACCTTGCCACCCTTGGGGTTGGGCTTCTGGCCCTTCTTCGTTGCAGTTGGCTTTCCGGTTTCCGTTGCCGCTGGAGTGCTGGTTTCGTTCCAGCCGATCTGCGTCTGGTCTTTCCCGCACGCAGAGGCTGGTAGGTCTCCGATGGCCACCTTGTTGAGTTCGCCGTCGTTGGAGAGACAACCGGTATAGACGTTTCGTTCATTACCGGATGTGGCCACGGCCGCTGTCGCAATCACCGCCCCGGCGACGAGCACGCCGGTCGCGATCGCGACGCCGCGCTTGTTCTTGATACGTACCACGAGAGACTCCCTCGGATAAGGTGATGCCTGCCGCCTATAAGGCCCATGACGGAGGATCGTCAAAACGAACTTTCGGGGCCGCGAAAGTCCACATTCACCGAGTTGATTGATGTGGCATGAAGACCTCTACCTCATGAGTGGAGCTTGAGTCGAGCAAAAGCTCCAAATACAGCGGTGCGACAAAAAGCGAGGGAACTCAGACCATGCAGACAGAGTTCCGGAAGCCACGAAACTCTGAATCCCGATAAAGCTGCGCCACAAAAGAGGTAACGCGCGTCATGCAAATCAGGCTGAGGCGCAAAGGCGACTACTCGGTGCGGGCGATGATCTATGTGGCCCGCCGCGATGGGGACGGACTGAGCCAGGCCCGCCAGATCGCCGCCGAGATGGAGATCCCCTACAAGTTCTTGACCCAGATCCTGGCCAACTTGGTCGCCGAGGGGCTCTTGGAGGCGAGGCACGGGCCCGCCGGCGGCTACC
>JAOTZF010000057.1 GCA_029861485.1 Thermoleophilia bacterium
GGTCGGATCAGCCATCCCGGCGAGCTTCGCCCTTTCGCCCGGGGACAACTCACCCAGACGACTCGCCGCTTCACCGTCCGCTCGTTGGTTGGTCACGCGGAAACACTCACTCAACCCACGCTCCGCGCTCATCAGTTGAGACAGCGCGATGGAGGCGACCGCGCCGCGGATTGCTTGCGGCTTTGCCGCAGACCGCCTGGGTATTGGCGGTTGCTTCGAAGAACCGGAAGTGCTCTGGTTCGGGCATGTCCAAAGAGATCAAGGTGGTGATCGCCGACGACCACGCGGTGGTCCGATCCGGACTGAAGCTCCTCATCGACCAGGAAGAAGGCCTCGAGTGCGTGGGCGACTACCCGACTCACGAGAGGGCCCTGCCGTATCTCGACCGCCTCGCGCCCGACGTCATCATCATCGATCTCGAAACGCCGGGAGCCGGGGGTATCGCCGGCACCGAGGCGGTACTGAGGCGGCTGCCCGATACACGGGTGCTGGTGCTGTCGATGCACGAGAGTCCCGATGTGATCAAGCGCTCCTTCGCCGCCGGGGCATCCGGCTACGTCGCGAAGGCCGCCGCCGACGAGGAGTTGCTCGATGCCATCCGCGTGGTGGCCGACGGCGGGCGCTACCTGAACCCGGCCCTCGGGGCGCGCATTGCCGGTCCAGGCTCCGAGGGGCCTCTGGATGAGCTCTCCGATCGCGAACGCGAGGTGCTGAGGCTGCTCGCCCTGGGGCACACGAACCACGAGATCGCCGACGAGCTCGTGGTGAGCGTTCGCACCGTCGAGAGCCACCGGGCGCACATCATGCGCAAGCTCCGGACCCAGACGCGGGCCGAGATGGTGGCGATCGCATTGCAGGGCGGCCTGCTGGATGACGCCCGGCGCGAGGGCGTGGACGCCTAGGAGGCTTCCTCTTCCGGGAGCAGAGGTGCCGCCGCGACGTCGACCACGATCGCGGTGCCGGCCCCCGGAGAGGACGTAATCCGGAGCGTGCCGCCGACCAGCTCGACCCGCTCCGCGACTCCACTCAGGCCCAGACGACCGGTCCGAGCCTCGACGTCGAAGCCGACGCCGTCATCCTCGATGGTCATCCTCACGCGCTGATCGAGGGCGGTAAGCACCACCGCGGCGTGCGATGCGCCGCTATGGCGCGCCACGTTCGTAAGGGCTTCCTGGCATACCCTGAACAGCACCAGCTCCACCTCCCCCGCGATGGGGGGAAGTGGAGCCATCTGGACGTTCACCTCGCAGTCGCTCGCCTCGTTGGCTCGTTGAGCAAGCTCGCGAATCGCGTGGCCGAGGCCCCGCTCCAGGTCGACCGGCCTCAGCCGCCGCAGGATCTGCCGCATCGAGTCCTGAGCGTTCTTCACGTGCTCCTGCAGCTCCGAGAGCTCCGTGGCGGCCTCGGGCCCCACGCGAGACACGAGCGCCTTGAGGCGCAAGTTGACGCCGGTGAGCAGTTGGCCGGTCTCATCGTGGAGCTCGCGCGCCACGCGCGCGCGCTCGTCTTCTTGGGCCAGCAGTGCTCGCGCCTGCACCTCGCGGGACAGCCGCGCTTCGAGCTCTTCGACCCGGCGGTCGGACTGCTCCAGAAGGCGGCGGCGCTCCTCGGCGAACTGCTCGGCGTTCGCGACGGCCGTCGCCACGTGCGAGCTTAAGACGTCGACCACGCTCTGTTGCCACGAGTCGAACCCTCCACCGCACACCGCGACGAGCGCACCGATGGAGCGGCCGCCAACCGCCAGCTCCGCGGCGAGGCAGTTGTGATCGGGTAGGGCGCGCTCGACGTGGGCGCCAAGCGAGGAGACCTCGATGTCACGGGTATCGAGAGCCTCCAGGCGAAGGGCGTTGGGCCCATGGGCGAACGGGAAGCGGATCATGCCGTCGGTCTCGAGCCCGATCCCCACGGTGTCGCAATCGAGCAACGCCCTGGTTCGCCGGGTCACCTCTGACAACAGATCGGGGAGGTCGAGCGTGCGGCTGATCGCCCCGGAGATACCGCAGACGCCCTCGAGCCCCTCGATCCACCGCAGGCGCTCTTCTCGTAGTTGAGCCCCGCGGATGGCGATTGCGGCGTATGCGGCGAGGGTCTCGAGCAGGCGCCCGTCATCGTCTGAGAACCCGTCGCCCTGCTGCCGGTCGGTCACATAGATGTTGCCGTAGGTGCGCCCCGCCAACCTGATCGGCACGCCGAGGAAGTTGGACATCGGCGGATGCCCGGGCGGAAAGCCGACCGACCGCGGGTCCGACGCAATGTCGTCGACCCGTATCAGCTTCTTCTCGTTGATGATCGCACCGAGCAGGCCCCGCCCGGCGGGCAGATCGCCGATGCGTTCGCGGGTCTGCTCGTCGACGCCCGAGGTAATGAAGTCGGCGATCCCGGTGCCGTCTCGGTTCAGGACTCCGATCGCCGCGTATCGAGCGTTGCTCACCTCGCGGGCTGCGTCGGCCAGGCGCTGAAGCATTTCGCCGACGTTCCCAGCCTCGGCGAGCGCGACGCCGAGATCGGCGAGTAACGCGGTCCGGGAAGCTTCTGCGTCGTGGGGGGAGTCAGACGAGGTGGCCACCAAGCCGGAACGCTTGCATGCTGCTCCCCTACGTGTCCAGGGCTGCGGCCTTCCCGCAGGCGAGATTCGGCGTCCCGACGGTGACCTTGGAGCCCCCGGCGACCTAACTTTTCCACCAGACGGTCATTCCGAGGCGGCGGGAGGAAAGCCTGGTGAGCGCACTCTTTGCCCACGTCGCGTGTTGCATCGACGACTCCGAGGCCTCCGGGCTCGCCCTTGCCGAGGCGAAACGGCTCGCGGGTGACGACGGGCGCCTCAGTCTGGTGCACGTCACCCAACAGCCGGTGCTCTACCCCGATCCGGCGGGGAGCATGGTGCCCCATCCGGCGTCGATCCACGAGAGGGCAGGACGCTGGCTGGAGCGACAGGCCAGCGCCATTCCCTCGGCCGAGGCCGTCCTACTCGAGGGCCATCCCGGTACAGCGGCGTGCGTATGGGCGGAGGGGGCGCGCCCGGACCTGATCGTCGCGGCCGCGCACCGTGGTCTGATACAGCGGCTATTCCTGGGGAGCTTCGCGAGCTATTTGGCTCACCACTCCCCGGTCAACGTGCTGCTCGTCCGCGCGGACAAGATCCCCGACGCCGTGAAGACGTGAACCGATGACCAAAGGAGAGATTGCAATGCGCGACCTAGTGACCTGGGACCCGTTTCGTGAGGTTGGCGTCCTTCGGCGAGAGATCGACCGGCTCATGAGCCGCTTCGACGCTGCTGAGCCGCGGCAACTCGACGCTCCGTGGACGCCGACCGCCGACATCATCGAGACCGACGACGCCTTCGTGTTCACAGCGGAGCTGCCAGGTGTCAGCGACAGCGACGTCGACATCTCGATCGACAACGGCTACGTGACGGTTCGCGGCCGCCGCGAGCGGGAGGTCGAGGTGGACGAGGATCGCTACCACCGGCTCGAGCGCTCCTATGGCGACTTCATGCGCCGTTTCCGTCTGCCGGAGGGCGTAAACGAGGACGACATTCACGCCGGAGTCGCCTACGGCGTGCTCAAGATCACGATACCCAAGGGCCAAAACGCGTCCTCTGCCCGCCACATACCCGTGTCCGCAAGCGCGGACTGACCTCCCTGCCGGTGCGTGAGGGCGCCCAGCGGGCGGGCCGGACCGGCGCGCCCGCTATCCGGATCATCGACCTCACGAAGGACTATGGCGCGACACGGGCCGTCGACGGGCTCCGTCTCCAGGTGGACCCCGGCGAGATCATGGGCTTCCTGGGGCCGAACGGCGCGGGGAAATCCACGACCATCCGCATCCTCCTCGACCTGATTCGCCCAACAGCCGGCACGGCGGAGGTGCTCGGGCACGACTGCCAGGCCGACGGCGTCACAGCCCGCGAGCTCGCGGGCTATCTCCCCGGCGATCTCCGTCTCTACGAGAGCTGGACGGGCGCCGAGATCGTTCGATTCGTCGCCAGCCTGCGGCGCTCACCCGTACCGGTGTCGGAGGTAGCCGAACTCGTGGCCCGCCTTGACCTCGACCTGTCCCGCCGCAGTGGCGAGTACTCGAAGGGAAACCGGCAAAAACTCGGGCTGCTGCTTGCGCTTGCCCATCGCCCTGAGGTGCTGATTCTCGACGAGCCGACCTCGGGACTGGACCCGATCCGCCAGCGCACCGTTTGGGAGCTTCTACGCGAGAGGGCACAGGATGGAGCGGCCGTCCTGCTGTCGTCGCACGTCATGAGCGAGGTAGAGACGGTGTGCGACCGCGTGGCGATCCTTCGCCGAGGCCGTCTGCTGAGGACGGGCACGATCCAGGAGCTCCTCGGCATGACGCCGGCTCGCCTGAGCATCACCTTCGAAGGAGCGCGCCCCGAGCTGGAGAACGTTGAGGGCGTCAGCGCCCTGACGACCAACGGGCAGAGCCTCAACTTGGCCTTCGTTGGCGACCCCAACGATCTGATTCGCCGCCTCGCCGCGAGTCGCGTCGCCAGCATCACCGTGCGGCCGCCCCGGCTCGATGACGTTGTGCTGCAGCTCTACGAGCAGGAGAACCTCGCATGACGCCGATGGCGAGAGCGAGCTTGCGCGAGGTACGCCTCACGTTGGCGGGAGCGGCGGTGATCGTATTCGGTCTGGCGATCTGGGTCTGCGCCGTCTACCCCAGTTTCCGATCGAGCTTCGCGGACTTCGAGCTGCCGGCCGGCTACGAGGCCTTTCTCGGAGAGGCGGAATCACTCGTGAGCCCCGAAGGCTTCCTGAGCGCCGAGTTCTTCGCCTGGATTCCGGCGCTCTGGGCAGGGGTTGCCATCGCCATCGGCACCGGCGCTATCGGCGGCGAGGAGTCCGATGGAACGCTCGAGATCCTGCTGGCGCAGCCGATCTCGCGGACCCGGGTTCTACTCGAGAAATCCCTCGCCCTCAGCGCCGGCCTCGTGCTGGCGATCGCGACCGCCGTGCCGGCCTTCGCCATTGGGCTGCCGCTCGGAGATCTCGACATTGCCCTCTGGAGGGTCACCGTCGCGCTCGGGCTCGCCGCCTTGGCCTCGCTGGTCTTCCTGACGCTCGCCATGTGGCTGTCGACCCTGCTCGCGACCCGCCGTCAGGCAGCGCTCGTCTCCTCGGGCGCGTTGATCGCAGCCTACTTCGTCAACACTCTGGGGGCGGCAGTGCCCTCGATCGACACGTGGCGCCCCCTGTCCCCGTTCTACTGGTCCGACGCCTCGGTGGTCCTCACCGGCGGCTTCAGCTGGTGGCGGCTCGCCGTCTTGGTAGCGACGCCACTCGCACTCTGGGCCCTGACCCGATGGGCCTTTCGCCGGCGCGAGATCGGCTCCGGGGTGTCGGTGCTGCGTTTACCGTATACGGCCATGAGGAGCGCGGGTAGATAGTCCTGGCTTTCCCCAAGGTGCGCCCAGGGCCGCGCCGAACTACGTGAGAGGCCCATGTGTGGCCGCCGGGAGTACTCAGTGAACGACGCGTTACGAATCATCATGAGCCTTGCCTTCTATCCCCGCGGCGGTTCCGCCCAGGTCGTTCGCTATCTGGCGAAGGCGCTCGGCGAGCGAGGAAACCGCGTGACGGTGTGTAGCGGCTCACTCGGAGCCCCCGGCGACGGGTCGCACGCATCGACTTTCTTCGGGAACATCGACCTCAGGTCGCTGGACTTCACCGAGGCGGCCGAGTGCTTTGAGCAGGGGCGGGATCCCATGGCGGTCCCCGTGCCCATCCACCCGTCGTTCGAGGACCGACCGGGAGCGCCCGATCGCGTGTTTGCGTCGATCGACGAAGGCGACTACGCGCGCCAGCTCGCAGCTTGGCTCAAGCTTCTGGAGCCGGTCGGCCGACCGGACATCCACCACGTCCACCACCTGACGCACGTGAACGACGCGGTGCACGCGCTGGATGACGCACCGGTCGTCGTGCACCTCCACGGCACCGAGTTGAAGATGCTCGCGGCGATCCGCGAGGGGGCGCCCGCGTCGTGGAATCACGCCGAGGCGTGGGAGCGGCGTCTCATCGCGGCGGCACAGCGCGCGGATCGGCTTGTGGCGGTCTCACCCAGAGATCGCACGCTCGCGGTCGACCTTCTCGGGGTCGATGGCAGCTCCATCGACATGGTCCCGAACGGCGTGGATTCCAGCCGGTTCTCCGTCCGTCCCACACCGCCCGGCGAGCGCTTTGCCCGGTGGCGACGCTGGCTCGTCGAGGAGCCGCAGGGATGGGACGAGTCCGGCGTCCCGGGCTCGATCAGCTACACCGACGACGACCTGCGGCACGGCTTCATCAACGGTGCGGGCCGCGAGCCGCCGCCAATTCTGCTCTACGTGGGGCGTTTCCTCGGGTTCAAGCGGGTGCCGCTGCTCGTCCGAGCCTATGCCGAGGCTCGAGCGTCGCTGGGCCCCGACCCGCCGCCGCTCGTGATCTGGGGCGGCCACCCGGGTGAGTGGGAAGGCGAGCACCCGCATGAGGTGGCAGAATCGCTTGATGTGAGGGGCGTCTTCTTCGCCGGCTGGCGTGGCCATCACGATCTGGCGCTGGCGCTGAACAGCGCCGACGTGCTCGTCGCCCCGTCCGTCGATGAGCCGTTCGGGCAGGTGTACCTCGAGGCGATGGCCTGCGGCTTGCCGGTGATCGCGACGAACTCAGGCGGTCCCCCGTCGTTCGTCAACACGGATCCGGCCCGACCCACGGGATGGTTGGTGACCCCCGATTCGCAGGATGAGCTCGCAGCGGCCATTGTCGAGGCCGTGGGCAGCCCGCCTGAGAGCAAACAACGCGGCCGGCGTGGCCGAGCCGTGATCGAGCGCGACTTCGACTGGCGACAGATCGCAGAACGGTTTGAGAGGATTTATCGAGACGCCATCGCGGCTCGCTCGGGCTGACGCGAAGGGCGATGACATCGGCGTCGGCTCACGACGAGTGGCCGCCGCCCGACAGGGGTGCACGACATCACGGCAGCGTCCTCGGAGGGATAACCCCGCGGTTGTCGCTCGAGAGCGAGATCCGAGTCGTCGGCTCCTCGAGTCCTCGCACTGCCTGGTCCACGTCGCTCCGCTCGGGCAGCATCAAGCCGGTGGCGGCAACGGACAACGCGCTGGCCGCGTTTGCGAACCTGACGGCCTGCTCCCATTCGGCGCCTTCGGATCGTCGTACCGCCAACGCGGCAAGGAAGACGTCGCCTGCCCCGGTCTCGTCCAGCGGCTCGACGGAGAGGGTCGGAACTTCCAATATCTCACGGTGGGCGCCCGCGAGCAGTGTCCCTGATTCGCCGGTCTTGACCAGCACTCGCCGGGCACCAAACTCGAGCAGGTCGCGCGCCGCGAGCGCGGGCGTCAACGGGGAGTCGTCCATCCTTCCCACGAGAGCCGCGGCCTCAGCGCGATTCGGAGTGATCACCTCGGCCGCCGCGATCAGTTGCCTGGTAACGCGATCAGGAGGTGCGGGGTCGAGAAAGAGCGCCGTTCCCGTGCGGGCAGTGAAGGTCGCGAGTTCGGACAGGGCGGCCGGCGGTATCTCGGCCTGGGCGATAACGATGTCGCCGGACTCCAGCGCGTCGAGACTCGGTGCGATGTCGGTCCAACTCAGATAGCCGTTGGCTCCGGGTGCGAACAGCAGCGAGCGATGCTTTCCCCTGGTGAGCTCTATGGCGACGAACCCGGTCGGCCCATCGGACGTGACCGTGACCGCGCCGGTATCGACGCCGTCGTCGCTGACCGCGGCGACGCAACTGCGACCGAACTCATCGTCGCCGACGCGGCCCACCAGACTGACCTCCGCGCCGAGGCGAGCCGCCGCCCGGGCGACGTTGGCGCCTTTGCCCCCCGGTTCCGCCAGATACCGCTCAGCGACGAGCAGCGCCTGGCCCGCCGACCTCTCAACGTCGAAGAGATGCAGATCCATGTTCAACTCGCCGACCACGACGATTCGCGTCATGGTGCCCCCCTTTCGGCCGGTCGGTCGAGCCGCACCCGTTCGCCGGGCTGGGCTGCTACCGCATTCATCCCTAGGTGCTCGTCGATGGCGTTGACGAGGGCGGCGGACGCCTCCGTCTCTCCATGGTTGACATACACTTGATGCGGCTTGGGCGACGCCGTGCGCAGCCAGTCGAGGAGCTCGGTCCGATCGGCGTGAGTGGAGAGATCAATCGATACCACGTTGGCGCGAATCGGGTAGTAGCGGCCGAGCATCTTGAGTTGGTGAGCGCCATGGAGCAGCGCGTCGCCTCGAGTACCGGGCGCCTGGAACCCCACCAGCATGACCGCGTTTCGATCGTCACCAAGACGATGGGCAAGATGGTGGATGACTCGACCACCGGTGGCCATACCCGACGCGGAGACGATGACCATCGGCCCACGCCGGGAGTTGAGCGCCTTCGAGTCGTCGGCGCTCACCACTGCGGTGAGCTGAATGGCCGAGAAGAGCTCCTTACCGTGCAACTCCGGTCGGATCTCGGGTGATCCGGCTCGGGCCTCTGCCCGGTAGACGTCGAGTGCCCGGCAGGCCATCGGACTGTCGACGAACACCGGGAGATTCGGCACCCGACCCGCGGCGGCGAGGCGGTCGAGGTGCCACAGCACGACCTCGGTGCGGTCCACCGCGAAGGCCGGGATGATCACCACTCCGCCCCGCTGAGCAGTGCCACTGATGGTCTCAGCCATGACCTCCTCGGGCTCAGCCTCACCATGATCCTCATCTCCGTAGGTCGATTCGGTCACAATCACATCCGCCAGTCCGATGGGGTCGGGTGGGAGGAGCAGCGGATGGATCGAGCGACCGAGATCACCGCTGAACACGACGCGCGCGCGCCCGTCGGCAAGACGGAGCCCGATCGACGAAGCGCCGAGGATGTGACCGGCGCGGCGCCACGTGGCGTCTATGCCGGGAAGCAGTGTCCGCGGGGTGCCGAACGGCACGACCTTGAGATGGGAGAGTGAAGCCTCCGCGTCCGCTCTTGTGTACAGCGGTAGCGCCGGGTCGTGCTTGGAGTAGCCGACCCTGTTGGCGTAGCCCGCTTCTTCCTCATGGAGATGGCCGCTGCCGGGGAGAACGATGCCGGCCAGCCGCTGAGTTCCCTCGGTGCAGTAGACGGGACC
>JAOTZF010000077.1 GCA_029861485.1 Thermoleophilia bacterium
GTCCCGGGCAGCGTCGGTCCGCCGCATTCCCGCTGGCGGCCCGGTGGGTGCGATCGGCCCACGTCGCCGTGGTAGCCGCCAAATCACGCCCTCACCATCCGCGTGCGCTGGTGCTGTGGAGCGGTGCGGAGCGGCCCCTTCGAGTGCGGCAAGATGCCCGAGGAGGGTGAAAGGCGCGTTCACCTCGACTCCGACGCCTTCGTTGGCGCCTCGGAGGTCGCGGAGCTCGGTGCGCTCCCACGACGGTCGCCCATGCTGGGGTCACCGACGTCGCCACCGACCGCACAGGGCGCCAAGCCTCGCTGTCACTGCTGTCCTGTGATCGCACTGCCATCGACACCAAGAGGCTACGTCTCGCGTTCCGCACGGGGCCACGGTTTGTCCCGGGTAGCTACTGCGGCGAATTCGCACGGCTCAGCGCCGTCGGAGATCCTCGATGCGGTTGCGATGAGTTGCGCTCGCCTCATCGACGTTATCGGGCGCTCGGCTGAGTAGCGGCTGCCGAGATACCGCGAGGTCTCGAACCCCTGTACCACGAGAAGCATTCCCGCCAAGGTCCGAACGATGGTCCAGGGATCTTCAGGGGGCCGATTGCTCGCGTAGCCGTCCGCGAGGGCTGAGGGGTGGACAAGCACGAACGCTCCGAACCCGGCGAGAAGCGCGGCAATAACGCCGAGCTTGATTGTGACGGCGACCACCTCGACCATCTCCAATCCAGCAAGTCCGCGCAGCACCCCGACGAGCGCGATGCCGAACAGGAGAAGAGTCGTCAGGGCCTGCGGACCGAGATCGCCTTCGGCTCCGAAGGGGCGCAGAACGAACGCTGCGAGCAGTCGAAGGTAAAACGCGACCGATACGACGTAGGCGAGACCGAGGGCGGCATCAGACAGTCGCTCGAGATTCACGAGCTGCCGGTGTGGGGGATCGCGCGCGAGGAGAGGCTCGGCATGGCGGATGTTGAGCCGCAACGCCCAGCCGACGGCATAGGCATATGCAACCACCGCGGCCATGGCGAGCGGCGCCCACGCTCCCACCGTGGCCGCAAGCAGTGGAACGACGACGAGGAAGCCGCTGCCGATGATCGAGGCCAGCGGGGTGATCGTCGCGCGCCAGTCCGGACTTCTGACGAGAGCCGGCCGGAAGAGGACGAACACGCCAACCGTAAAGGAGGCAAGTACGACGAGCGTCAGCACGGTGCTCTCGATTTGCTCGCCTGCGTGGCTCTATGCGGTGCGTCCGCGACCGGTCAGGGCGGCGAGCCCCACGGCCAGCGGCACTTAGCACGAGGCTGACGGCACAGCGAGAGGTCCCGCGAGGCCGAGCGCGTGCCTCTCGCGACGCAAAGATTGCGCACCTCGATCGCCTCAGCCATGTCGCGAGTCTCGCAGGACGTCAGGCGGCGCGTTCTCGGGCTGCATCGGTCGCCGCTCGGCGCCGGCGTTCGGACGAGAAAGACGGCGCGCGTCCAGTGGTCTGCACTGGTTGCGAGACTGTCAGTGGGCGGATTGAGGCGCCGGCACGTCGATCTGGCTGCGCGAGCGCTCCGGACCCAACCGGCGGCGATCGGCGACCACGCAATCGGGAGGCTCGCGCGCTGCCTCCTTGGCGACCAGGACGCCGGCAGAATGGACGTGAAGGTCGCTGTGCCTCATCCGTTGCCTACGGGATGAGCACGATCGACCTTGCGGCTTTGCCGCCGTTGCATGCCGGTGTTCTGTGTCATGCGCGGCGATCCGTCTCCGGCGACTGTGATGGTTGCAGGTGACGCCTGAGGAGTTCGGAAGGCAGCAGGGCGAATGTCGGATGAGGTCATACGGGGATTCGTTGAGCGGGAGCTGGAATGGGATCCGCGTCTCGAGCACGGCGAGATCGATGTCGCGGCCAGGGACGGCATCGTGACGCTCACAGGCCGCGTGCCGACGCTTGTCGACCGGCTGGCCGCCGAGGAGGCGGCCGGACGGATCGCGGGTGTCCGGGCGATCGCGAACGAGATCGTCGTTGTGCGATCAGATGACACCCCGACTGATAGCGCGATCGCCAGAGCGGCGATTTGGGCACTCGAGCAAAACGAAGCCGTGGCCCACGAGAACATTCGCCTCGCGGTGGATCGCGGCCTGGTCCGACTCACGGGCAGTGTTCCCCTCAGCCACAACCGAGACGAAGCCGAGCGGCTGATCAGCCATCTGCGCGGGGTCACTGAGGTGGTCAACGAGATCAGCGTCGTTCCGAAAGCGACCCGGAGGGAGATCACGACGGAGATCGTCGATGCTTTCGTGCGCAACGCGATCATCGACGCGGCGGCGATCGACGTAGAGGTGAAGGCAGACACCGTCCTGCTGCGAGGTTCGGTGTCGTCGTGGGCCGAGCGCGAGCAGGCCGAGCGGGCTGCCGCGTCGGCGCCGGGAGTCGCGAAGGTCAAGAATCATTTGGCGATCACAACGAGCATGGCCTGACCACGGGATGGGCCTGACCCAGGCCGTGCGTGAGGGATTGCCGTGCCGTCCTCAGTAACGCCGCCCGAACAGGCAGGGCTGACCTCCCTCGAGGCCCAAGCTCGACTTCGCCGAGAGGGACCCAACCTTCTGCCGACGGAGGCGCCGACCCCGGGCTGGCGACAGTTTGCCGGTCAGATGGTCCACTTCTTCGCCCTGCTTCTCTGGGCCGCCGGCGTGCTGGCCTTGATCGCCGGACTGGTGCCACTGGGTCTGGCGATCTTCCTCGTGATCCTCGCGAACGGCGCGTTCGCCTTCTTTCAGGAGCACCGAGCCGAGCGGGCCGCAGCCCGCCTGCGCGAGCTGATCCCGCAGAGGGTGACGGTAGTGCGCGATGGACAGCACGTGGACGTGCAGGCACGCCATCTGGTGGTGGGTGACGTCGTTGTTCTGGCCGCGGGCGACCGTGTGCCGGCCGATCTTTCGGCCATCGCCGCGCATCAGCTCTCGATTGACACCTCAACCCTCACCGGCGAGAGCGTCCCGACGGCGGTTGACGCCGGAACGACGTGTTTTGCGGGCACCTTCGTCGTTGAGGGAGAGGGCGCGGCTGTCGTCACCGCCACCGGCGCGAATACCCGCCTCGCGGGAATCGCCCACCTGACGCGGGCCGGCCAGCGACCGAAGAGCCCCCTTACGATTGAGCTCCATCGGCTGGTGCGCACGATCGCGATCATCGCGGTTGGGGCCGGCACCCTCCTCTTTGCCGTCACGGTCCTGCTCGGTCGACCGCTCGTCGACGGTCTCGTCTTGGCCATCGGCATTACCGTTGCGCTCGTGCCGGAGGGGCTCCTGCCGACGCTGACTCTCTCGCTTGCACTCGGCGCTCAGCGGATGGCGAAGAGTAATGCCTTGGTACGACGATTGGAGTCGGTCGAAACACTCGGCTCGACGACGTTCATCTGCACCGACAAGACGGGCACGATCACCAAGAACGAGATGGCGGTCGTCGAGGTGTGGACGCCATCGGGCGTAGCCCGCATCACTGGCAACGGCTATGAGCCGACGGGTCGCGTCGAGCCAGATTCGCACGAGGTGCTGGGGGAGCTCAAGACGCTCGCTGTGGCCGCCCGTCGGACCTCGACCGGCCATGCCGTCTACCGAGACGATGCCTGGCAGGCGCAAGGCGATCCAATGGAGGCGGCGATCGACGTATTGGCTCGCCGAGTCGGTGCTCCGGTTGCGCAGTCGGACGAGGCGGAACCGGATGCCATCCGCTTCGCCTTCGATACGCACCGTCGCCGCCAATCGGTGGCTACCGTCTCGTCGGTGTTCGTCAAGGGGGCCCCTGACTCGGTTCTGGCGCTCTGCGTGCACACCAGTGGAGCCAATGAGGCGCTGAGTGGGATGGCCCGCCGCGGGCTTCGCGTACTGGCGGTGGCCGGGCGAGCGTCCGATGCGCTCCCCTCGAGTGCGGAGGACGCTGAGCGAGACCTCGGTTTGTACGGCTTGATCGGCTTGCTCGACCCACCGCGTCCCGAGGCCGCCGGCGCCATCGCGGCCTGCCGTCGCGCCGGCGTGGCGGTTGCCATGGTCACCGGCGATCATCCCGAGACGGCGCGTGCCATTGCCGATCAAGTCGGACTGCTGAGCTCCGAGGAGAGGGTGATCATCGGGGCCGATCTGCCGGAGGATGACCGATCCCTTCGCGCGCTTGTCGACCACGACGGCATCGTCGTGGCCCGCGTCGCCCCGGAACAGAAGCTCCGCATCGCTCAGGCGCTCCAACACAACGGCCACGTCGTGGCGATGACCGGAGACGGCGTGAACGACGGTCCTGCGCTTCAGGTCGCGGACGTCGGAGTGGCGATGGGCAAGACCGGAAGCGATGTGGCGCGGGACGCTGCAGATCTCGTGCTGCTCGATGATCAGTTCGCCACCATCGTGGTCGCGATTGGGCATGGGCGCGCCACCTTCGCGAATATCCGTCGCTTCCTGACCTACCATCTGAGCGACAACGTCGCCGAGGTGACGCCCTTCGTCGTTTGGGGACTCTCCGGCGGCAAGTTCCCGCTGGCGCTCGGAGTCGTCCAGGTCCTCGCGCTCGATCTTGTCACCGACACCTTTTCCGCTGTCGCCCTCGGCGCGGAGCGCCCGTCTGACCGGGTGCTCGATCAAGACCCGGCCAGTGGGCGGCTGCTTGATCGAACTGTGGCCGTGCGGGCTTTCGGCGTCCTCGGCCCCGTCGAGGCAATCTTGCTGCTAGCGGCGTTTGTCGCCTCGATGCTTGCCTTTGGCTGGCAGCCCGGCGAGGCCTTCTTGACCGACGGTGCTCTTCTCGCCGCATCCGGAGCCGCCTTCGCCGCCGTTGTCTTCGGTCAGAGTGCCAACGCCTTCGCTTGTCGGAGTACTCGTCTATGGCCGGGTGCACTTGGTTGGATGAGCAACCGCCTCCTCGGGATCGCGGTCACTGTCGGGCTGCTACTCGGGGGTGCGCTCGTCTTTGTCGGGCCGCTTGCAGCTCTGCTCGACCAAGCGGTGCCTCCGCTTGAGGGCTGGCTCTTCGCGCTGCTGGCAGCGCCCACGGTCCTTGCCGCTGACGCGCTGTACAAGTGGCTGAAGCGCGCGTCCGTCTCCCGCCAGTGAGGATCGTCAGATCGACCGAGAAGAGGATCGGGGGGGCGGTCTCCTTACGCGCAGCGCGCGGTCGCCAGGCGCTCAAGGTGGGTCGTGCTCGACAGCAGCCCCGTGCTCGGCGCGTGGCGACATTGCGGCCCCGCGTCGTCTCACCGCGCAAGAGACTCTCCAGATGATGTTGCGTTGATGGTCTGCGTAGCGCTCACCTGGAGTCAGCTCGTCTCCAAACTTCATCGCTGCATGCTTCCGCCAGACTCACCCGGTCAACGGGACCTCCCAACGTGCCTGCATCAGACGCGGCGGCGGTGCGGTCGTTGACCGGGTTGCCTGCCTTGGCCTCAATCGAGACCTTGGGCTGCCCGAGGGGCTCGGGAACCTGAGATCGGAGATATGCCTCGGGCGTTCTGCGGAGAAACCGAGGCCCAGTTCGGTTCTCATCGGGTTGGCGCTGGCGCTGCCGTACCGAAGAGTTGGGCACGAGTGCATGTTCATCCGGCGGCGATCGGAACGTGCGATCACGATCCGCAGCGAAGTGAATTCGGAGTGAGCTCCGTCGGGGCGAGCAGGGTCTCGAGACAGCAGTAGCCGCTGGGAAGAGCCTCGAACAGATCCCCACGAACCTAGGAGAGCGCGCTGTGAACCAGACCGACGAGGGAAAGCAGGACGATGAGGCTCGGGCGCCAGCCTTCGGTTCGGTCGCGGTGTGCGTCGACTACTCGGATGCGGCGAAGAGCACGATAGAGCTTGGGCGGACGCTCGCCGGCAGCGAGGGGAAGCTGTTCCTGGTCCACGCCACCGAGACTTTCGCGAGGTATGGCTGGCTCACCATGCTCCAGGAGCCTGGCCTCGAGTGGAAGTCGATTGGCAAGGAGCTCTTGGAGCGCCTGTCAAGGGAGGTGCCCCAGGCCGAGCTCGTCTTACTCCAAGGCCACCCAGGGGCCTCAATCGTCGACTGGGCGAAGGAGGAGAAACCCGACGTAGTGGTCTGCGCAGCCCACCGGGGAACGGCGGCGCGCGTCGCACTCGGCAGCGTGTCCTCGTACCTCTCCCATCACTTGCCGTGCCCGGTGGCGATCGCGCGTCCGGGGGCAGACATGCCGCAGCGCTTGACCCACGTCGCAGCGTGCGTAGATACGGACGCTCGCGCGGCGGACGTCTTGACGCTCTCCCGCCGGATTGCCGACACTCACCGTGCAACGATGAGCGCCGTCCACGTGATGGTTGACAGATTGTTTGGCTTCAGGGCCCAAGACTGGGCGCCTGATCCAGGCGATTGGAGCAGCGAGTGGGAGCGCAAGTTCGCCGACCTCATCGGTGAGACTCGCTGCGACGCCGTTCTTCTCGAGGGCGACTCCGCCGGACGCATCGTCTGCTACTGGGCAGAGCAGGAGAGTGTCGACCTCCTCGTCGCCGCAACCCATCACGGAGCAGTCAAACGGTTTTCCCCCGGTGGTTTCGCCACCTACGTCGCTCACCACGCGCCCTGCAGCGTTCTCATCACGCGTTGAGCGACGGTGCTCCCCAGGGACCACTGCGCTGAGGCGCCGCACGGCGGCAAATGCGCAGGAGTGGTGAGCTTCCTCCCCACGTCACCGCAGCGCTCGGTCATTCGTCAGCCCGGTTAGGACCCACTGATATCCACCTGGTTCGGTCCAGAACGCGCGGGCAAGGCCGAACCGTCCAGCGCACTCTTTCCGCATCGCGCGGTCGTCAGCGTCTCGTTAGATCTGCTCTTTTCCATCTCCGGCACAGAGTCGCGCGACCTGCCGCGGGCGGTAGCGGCACCTAGCCCAGGCGCGGCAAGCGGAGAGGTTCAGCCACCCAGCCCCTCCGCTCCGTTTCTCATCCAGGCCAGACTCGAAAGAGAGTCAGGCGGCGAGCTCCGCTTCCACCAAGAGCTCCACATTGCCCGAGAGCGCCGCAGACACCGGGCAGCCGTCTTTTGCCGCATCTGCGGCGTTGCGGAACTGGTCGGCGTCCACGCCGGGCACGACGCCCGTGACCGTGAGCGCTGACCTGGTGATTCCCGTTCCGGGCACGAATGTGACGGTCGCACTGGCCTCAAGGCTGGTCGGGGGCGTCCCCGCTTCGGTCAGCCCGTGCGCGAGAGCCATGCAGTAACACGCCGCATGAGCCGCCGCGATTAGTTCCTCGGGGCTGGTTCTGCCCTGAGGCTCCTCCGCACGCGAGGGCCAGGTGACGTCCAGTGGACCGAAGGCCCCGCTGCCGACGGCTTGGATGGTGCCGCGCCCGTTGAGCAGATCGCCATTCCATACGACACTGGCGTTTCGATCAGCCATCGAGCCTCCCCTTCGCGCGTTCGAGCGACGAATTCATCCTACCCGCCTCACGAGCGGCCGATACAAGGGAGCCGTCCCGAAACGGAGGATGCCGGGCTCTAAGGCCGGGAGGGTTCAGAAATCTTCTGTATCGAGTACGCCGGCGAGGACGCGCGGCTGGTCGTGTTCACCCCGTTGTCAACCTTGGCAATCCAGCGCGGCAGCCTGTCTTCCAGAGCCGATGCCAACTTGGCCTCGGTGATCGCGCCGTCCTTGATCGTCGAGCTCGGCAGGCCGCCGTCACCGGTGCCACGGTCCTGTGTGATGGGGGGAGGCGGCGGCTTCGCGCCGATCAACTGGCCCGCCGGCTGGAAGTGCTTGCCGACGTTGTTCTGGAGGTCCTTGGCGTGCCTGATCGCCGCCTGGCTGTGCAGGTTTGCCGCCTTGTTCTAGCTGTCGAGCTGGCCCTGGGTCTGCGCGCCTCCGTGCGCCCGGGCATTGTCGGTTCCGAGCTCGATCGCAGCCAGGCCTCCAGCCACAAGAACGGCCCCGGCAGCGGCGCCTGCGACCACTGGTGTGAGTTTCATTTGAACTCCTCTGGGAAGGAATGCGCACGACTTCGTTGCCTATCCGCTCGAGCAGACCGGGTCTTCGCCCAGGGCGGAATTCATCACCCTT